>NZ_JAMYRO010000010.1:0-204367 GCF_040321495.1 Mesorhizobium sp. M0408
GCAAAGGGCCCCATCACCCGGTTTGCCAACCAAATTGCTACGGCCAATTCGGGGAATCCGCACCTCTCCCCGAGGGGAGAGGAGATCGCCGGCGTTGATGCCAGCCTCTTCTCCCCAACGGGGAGAAGGTGGCCGCCCACGGGTCTTGCCTCCGGCAAGCCCGAGGACAGGCTCCGCGGCCGGATGAGGGGGACTTCCTATACAAGAGCCCTGCCCCAGAATGGGGCGCGCCTGTGCATGATGAGATGTCTGAAATGATCTCAGCGTCACTCGCCGGGGCGGTTGCCCTGGCTCTCGTCCTCCATATAGCCTGGCTTGCGCGGGCCAGCCGCACCAAGGCTTCGACCGGGCTTGCCGCCGACGAAGCCGGCGTCCGCGCCGTCATCCCCGACGCGGCCAACGTCTCGGACGGCACTGCCGGCGTCGTCACCTTCGCCGGCTCGTGGAACGGCCGGCGGGTCCAGGTGCGGACCATCGTCGACACGCTGGCGATCAGGAAGCTGCCGGCGCGCTGGCTGAGCGTTTCGATCACCGAAAAGGTCGCGATACCAGGCACTTTCGATATGATGATGCGGCCGGGATCGCCGACGACCTTTTCCAATTTCGATCATCTCGACCATACGCTGCCGAAGGCGGCGGGATTTCCGGCCGAGGCGGTGCTGCGGAGCGACCGCAAGGGCGTGCGCTTCCCCGAAACCGTCATCGCCGGCCACCTCGATATCTTTGCTGAGGAGCGCGCCAAGGAATTGTTGATCACGCCGAACGGCGTGCGCATCGTCTGGCTTCTGGCCGAGGCCGAGCGGGCGCGCTACGGCGTATTCCGGCAAGCCGAATTCGGCACGGTCAGGCTCGATCCGGTGCTGATCGAGAGGCTGCTGTCGTCGGCTTCGGCGCTGCGCGATGCCATCAATCAAAGCGAACGGCAAGCGGCATGACCAGCCAGATCACCACCTCCCCCGCACCACCGAGCCCCTATCTGGTTCTGGGCGCTGCGATTGTCTTGCCGGCGAGCGGGCATGTCGTGCTCGGCGTGCCGGTGCGCGGCCTGCAATTCCTGTTCTTCATGGTGATCCTCGCCTGGGTCACCGCCAAGATCGCGCCGCCAGACGCCAGCTTCGTCGGACGCCATGCCGGCGGCTTCCTGATCTATGCCCTGTCGATCCTGGATGCCTACAAGATCGCCCGCATCCGCTATGCCAAATGGGTTCACAATGGCGGCCAGCGCAGCGATAGTGCGGCCGGCGGCGCCTCAGCCGAAATATAACGACAGGAAAATTTTTTTCATACCAATTGAATTCTCGGGACTCATTCGATACATCTCGGAGGGAACAAACTCGCGGAGGCTGACATGTGCGGAATCGTCGGACTGTTTTTGAAGGACAAGTCGCTCGAGCCCCAGCTTGGCGCGATGCTGTCGGAGATGCTGATCTCGCTCAGCGATCGCGGTCCCGACAGCGCCGGCATCGCCATCTATGGCGCGCCCTCCAGTGAAGCCAAGATCACCATCCAGTCGGCCAAGCCGGAGCGCGATTTCCGCGGCCTCGACGCCGAACTCGCCAAGGCAATCGGCGCGCCGGTGAGCATTGCTGCGAAGTCGACGCATGCGGTGGTCCGGACGACGCCTGCCAAGATCGACGAAGCGCGCGAGGCGATCCAGACGCTGCGCCCCGACATCCGCATCATGGGCGCCGGCGACGTCGTCGAAATCTACAAGGAAGTCGGCTTGCCCGAAGCGGTCGTCGACCGTTTCGGCGTCCGCGAGATGACCGGCACCCACGGCATCGGCCATACCCGCATGGCGACCGAATCGGCGGTGACGACGATGGGCGCGCATCCGTTCTCGACCGGCGCCGACCAGTGCCTGGTGCATAATGGCTCGCTGTCCAACCACAACAATGTCCGCCGCGAGCTGATCCGCGAAGGCATGACATTCGAGACCGAGAACGACACCGAGGTCGCTGCCGCCTATCTCTCCTCGCAGATGGCGCATGGCAAGAATCTGGGCGAGGCGCTGGAAGGCACGCTGAGCGATCTCGACGGCTTTTTCACCTTCGTCGTCGGCACCAAGAACGGCTTCGGCGTGGTGCGCGATCCGATCGCCTGCAAGCCCGCCGTAATGGCCGAAACCGACCAGTATGTCGCCTTCGGCTCGGAATATCGTGCGCTCACCAAACTGCCCGGCATAGACAATGCGAAGGTCTGGGAACCCGAGCCCGCAACCGTCTATTTCTGGGAGCATTGAACCAATGCCGGCAAGCAATGCCTTCAATACGGGCAACCTCTCCAAGGCCGCGCGCGAGCCGGGCCAGGCATCGCGGGTCTTCGACCTGGCCGAAATGTCGCTGCGCGAGCTCAACCAGGCGCTGCACGATCTGGCGCCCGGTTCGAACGAGACCGCCTGGGAGGTGCTCCACCCGCGAGGCAGCCATTCGGTCGCCGTCGGCGTCGACCAGCCGGTCGCCATCGATGTGCGCGGCAGCGTCGGCTATTATTGCGGCGGCATGAACGACGGCGGCACCATCACCGTGCATGGCTCGGCCGGGCCCGGCGTCGGCGAGAACATGATGTCCGGCCAGATCGTCGTCAAAGGCGATGCCAGCCAGTATGCCGGCGCCACCGGCCGGGGCGGGTTGCTCGTCATCGAAGGCAACGCATCGTCGCGCTGCGGCATCTCGATGAAAGGCATCGACATCGTCGTCCACGGCAATATCGGCCACATGTCGGCTTTCATGGCGCAGTCCGGCAACCTCGTGGTGCTGGGCGACGCCGGCGATGCGCTCGGCGATTCCATCTACGAGGCGCGGCTTTTCGTGCGCGGCAAGGTCGAAAGCCTCGGCGCCGACTGCATCGCCAAGGAGATGCGGCCCGAGCATCTCGAATTGCTGCAAGGCTTGCTCGACCGCGCCGGTGTGACCGGCGTCAAGGCGGCGGAGTTCAAGCGTTATGGCTCGGCTCGTACCCTCTACAATTTCAATATCGACAACGCCGACGCGTATTGAGGCTCAATGACCTATCGCAACCCGCCGACGACGCCGCGCAAATCCGCGACCTTCGACGACTACACGCTTTCCGAGATCCGCCGCGCCGCGGCGACCGGCATCTATGACATCCGCGGCGCCGGCGCCAAGCGCAAGCTGCCGCATTTCGACGATCTTCTGTTCCTCGGCGCCTCGATCTCGCGCTACCCGCTCGAAGGCTATCGCGAGCGCTGCGACACCAGCGTCGTGCTCGGTTCGCGCTATGCGAAGAAACCGATCGAATTGAAAATCCCGATTACCATTGCCGGCATGAGCTTCGGCTCGCTGTCCGGCCCGGCGAAGGAAGCGCTCGGCCGCGGCGCGACGCTGTCCGGCACCTCGACGACCACCGGCGACGGCGGCATGACCGAGGAAGAGCGCGGCCATTCAAAAACGCTGGTCTACCAGTATCTGCCGTCACGCTATGGCATGAACCCGCGCGACCTGCGCCGCGCCGACGCGATCGAAGTGGTCGTCGGCCAGGGCGCCAAACCCGGCGGCGGCGGCATGCTGCTCGGCCAGAAGATCTCCGACCGCGTCGCCGAAATGCGCACGCTGCCGAAAGGCATCGACCAGCGCTCGGCCTCGCGCCACCCCGACTGGACCGGGCCGGACGACCTCGAGATCAAGATCCTCGAACTGCGCGAAATCACCGACTGGGAAAAGCCGATCTACGTCAAGGTCGGCGGCGCGCGGCCCTATTACGATACCGCGCTTGCGGTGAAATCGGGCGCCGATGTCGTCGTCGTCGACGGCATGCAGGGCGGCACTGCGGCGACCCAGGAAGTGTTCATTGAAAATGTCGGCCAGCCGACGCTTGCCTGTATCAGGCCGGCGGTGCAGGCGCTGCAGGATCTCGGCATGCACCGCAAGGTGCAGCTGATCGTCTCGGGCGGCATACGCAACGGGGCCGACGTCGCCAAGGCGCTGGCGCTCGGCGTCGATGCGGTGTCGATCGGCACGGCAGCGCTTGTCGCGCTCGGCGACAACGACCCGCGCTGGGAGGCGGAATACAACGAGCTCGGCACCACCGCCGGCGCCTATGACGACTGGCATGAGGGTCGCGACCCGGCCGGCATCACCACGCAGGATCCCGAGCTAATGAAACGGGTCGATCCGATTGCGGCCGGCCGACGGCTGGCGAATTATCTTAAGGTGATGACACTTGAGGCTCAGACAATCGCACGCGCCTGCGGCAAGAACAGCCTGCACAATCTCGAGCCCGAGGATCTTGTCGCCTTGACGATCGAAGCCGCCGCCATGGCCGGCGTGCCGCTGGCCGGCACCAACTGGATACCGGGCAAGAACGGCTTCTAAAACAAACCAAATGCCAGTAAGCGAGGAACTATAATGGGGAACGATCTCGCCGCCTTCGCCAAGGAGAAGGGCGTCAAATATTTCATGATATCCTACACCGACCTGTTCGGTGGGCAACGCGCCAAGCTGGTGCCGGCGCAGGCGATCGCCGACATGCAGCGGGACGGTGCCGGCTTTGCCGGCTTTGCCACCTGGCTCGACCTGACGCCGGCGCATCCCGACATGCTGGCGGTGCCGGATCCGGCCTCGGTGATCCAGTTGCCTTGGAAGCCGGAGGTCGCCTGGGTCGCCGCCAACTGCATCATGGACGACAAATCGGTCGAGCAGGCGCCGCGCAACACGCTGAAGCGGTTGATCGCGGAGGCCGCTGGCGACGGCATGCACATCAAGACCGGCGTCGAGGCCGAATTCTTCCTGATCTCGCCGGATGGCAAGACGATTTCCGACGAATATGACACGGCGTCGAAGCCCTGCTACGACCAGCAGGCGGTGATGCGCCGCTACGATGTGATCGCCGAGATCTGCGACCACATGCTGGCGCTCGGCTGGGGCGCCTACCAGAACGACCACGAGGACGCCAACGGCCAGTTCGAGATGAACTGGGCCTTCGACGATGCGCTGGCGACCGCCGACAAGCATTCCTTCTTCAAATTCATGGTGAAATCGGTCGCCGAAAAGCACGGCCTGCGCGCAACCTTCATGCCTAAACCCTTCCAGGGCCTGACCGGCAATGGCTGCCATGCGCACATCTCGGTGTGGGACAAAGATGGCAAGACCAATGTCTTTGCCGATAATGCGATGGAGCTCGGCCTGTCGGCCAAGGGCAGGAATTTCCTCGGCGGCATCATGAAACATGCGTCCGCGCTTGCCGCCATCACCAACCCGACGGTCAATTCCTACAAGCGCATCAACGCACCTCGCACCATCTCCGGCGCCACCTGGGCGCCGAACACGGTGACCTGGACCGGCAACAACCGCACCCACATGGTGCGCGTGCCCGGCCCCGGCCGCTTCGAGCTGCGCCTGCCGGACGGCGCGGCAAACCCCTATCTGCTGCAGGCCGTCATCATCGCCGCCGGCCTTGACGGCGTCCGCTCGAAGGCCGACCCCGGCAGGCGATACGACATCGACATGTACCAGTTCGGCCATACGGTCGAGGGCGCGCCGAAGCTGCCGCTCAACCTGCTCGACGCATTGCGCGAGTTCGACAACGACAAATCGCTCAAGGCGGCGCTGGGTGAGGAATTCTCGTCGGCCTATCTAAAGCTCAAGCAGCAGGAATGGAATTCCTATGCTTCCCACTTCACCCAGTGGGAGCGCGACCACACGCTCGACATCTGATCCGGAATTGTTGCACGCCGGCGCGAAACAGGTTCATGAAATACTCGATCTTCTCCCTCGCCCGGGCGGCATTTTCCGGCCACAAGAACTGGCAGCGCACCTGGCGCGACGCCAGCCCGAAGAGCCACTACGACGTGGTGATCATCGGCGGCGGCGGCCATGGCCTGGCGACGGCATGGTTCCTCGCCAGCGAATACGGCATCAGGAATGTCGCGGTGCTGGAAAAAGGCTGGATCGGCTCCGGCAATGCCGGCCGCAACACCACCATCATCCGCTCCAATTACGGGCTGCCCGGCAATACCGGTTTCTACGAGCTTTCGATGAAGCTGTGGGAGCGGATGGAGCAGGACCTCAACTACAACACCATGGTCAGCCAGCGCGGCGTCATCAACCTCTACCATTCCGACGCGCAGCGCGACGCCTATGCGCGGCGCGGCAACACCATGCGCATCAACGGCATCGATGCCGAACTGCTCGATCTGGCGGCGGTCAGGAAGATGATGCCGTTCCTGAACTTCGACGATGCGCGCTTTCCAGTGCAAGGCGGGCTTTTGCAGCGGCGCGGCGGCACGGCGCGCCACGACGCCGTGGTCTGGGGCTATGCGCATGCGGCGAGCGCGCTCGGCGTCGACATCATCCAGAACTGCGAGGTGACCGGCTTTGTCCGCGATGGAAGCGGCAAGGTGACCGGCGTCGAGACGAGCCGCGGCAGGATCGGCGCGGCCAAGGTCGGCATGGCGGTCGCCGGCTCCTCGTCGCGCGTCGCGGCGATGGCCGGCATGCGGCTGCCGATCGAAAGCCATGTGCTGCAGGCCTTCGTCTCCGAGGCGATCAAGCCGCTGATCCCCAATGTCATGACGTTCGGCGCCGGCCATTTCTACGTCAGCCAGTCCGACAAGGGCGGCCTGGTCTTCGGCGGCGATATAGACGGCTACAATTCCTACGCCCAGCGCGGCAATCTGCCTGTCATGGAAGACGTCTGCGAAGGCGGCATGGCGCTGATGCCGATGATCGGCCGGATACGGCTTCTGCGTCAGTGGGGCGGCATCATGGACATGTCGATGGACGGCTCGCCGATCATCGACAAAACACCGGTCGACGGGCTCTATCTCAACGCCGGCTGGTGCTATGGCGGCTTCAAGGCGACGCCCGGCTCCGGCCTGGTCTTTGCTCATCTGCTGGCGCGCGACGAGCCGCACAAGGAGGCTGCCCGCTTTCGTCTCGACCGCTTCCGGCGAGGTGCGATGATCGACGAAAAGGGCCAGGGCGCCCAACCGAACCTGCATTGAAGGCTGGCTGAAGAAGCATGCGCATTGTCTGTCCCTTCTGCGGCGAACGCGAACTCGGCGAGTTCACCTATCTGGGCGACGCCAAGCCGGTGCGTCCGGCGGCCGGCGCCACCGAAGACGAGGTCTTCGACTACGTCTATCTGCGCGACAACATCGCCGGGCCGATGAGCGAATACTGGTACCATGGCGGCGGCTGCCGGGCCTGGCTGAAGGTCGCCCGCAACACGCTGAGGCATGAGATTTCCTCCGTCGAGCCGGCGGCCGGCGTTGGTGCCGCCAAGGTTGGCGCCTGATGGTTGGCTCCGCGCAGATACATCGGCTGGAGAGCGGCGGTCTCATCGATCGCGCCGCGCCGCTGGCCTTCCGCTTCGACGGCAAGAGCTTTGCCGGCTTCCAAGGCGACACGCTGGCCTCGGCGCTGATCGCCAATGGCGTCAAGCTGGTCGGCCGCTCTTTCAAATACCATCGACCGCGCGGCATCCTGACCGCTGGTTCGGAGGAGCCCAACGCGCTGGTCGAACTGCGCAGCGGAGCGCGGCGCGAGCCGAACACCAAGGCGACCACGGCCGAACTCTATGACGGGCTCGAAGCCGCCAGCCAGAACCGCTGGCCGTCGCTGCGCCACGATCTGATGGCGGTCAATCAGCTGTTCGCGCCGATCTTCGTCGCCGGCTTCTACTACAAGACCTTCATGTGGCCGGCGAAATTCTGGGAAACGATCTACGAGCCAACGATTCGCCGCGCCGCCGGCCTCGGCCGCGCTGCAGGCGTCGCCGATCCCGACCATTACGACAAGGCGTGGGCGCATTGCGACGTGCTGATTGCCGGGTCCGGCCCGGCCGGGCTGGCTGCGGCACTGGCGGCCGGGCGCGGCGGCGCCCGCGTCATCCTGTGCGAGGAAGATTTTGCGCTTGGCGGCCGTCTGCTCGCCGACGGCGGCATGATCGACGGCGCGCCGGCGGCCGAATGGATTACGCGCACGCTGGCCGAACTTGCCGCACTGCCCGATGTCCGCATCATGACCCGCACGACATTGTTCGGCGTCTATGATGGCGGCACCTATGGCGCCATCGAGCGGGTCAACGACCACCTGCCCTCGCCGCCCGAGCACCAGGTGCGCCAGCGGCTGTGGCGGATCGTGGCCAAGCGCTGCGTCGTCGCCGCCGGCGCCATCGAGCGGCCGATCGTCTTTGCCGGTAACGACACGCCGGGCGTGATGATGGCTTCGGCTATGCGGACCTATGTCGCGCGCTACGCGGTTACCCCTGCCAAGAGGATCGCGCTGTTCACCAACAATGAGGATGGCTGGCGCACGGTCGAGCCCGCGCTTGGCGCCGGTTTGCAGATCGCGGCGGTCGTCGATGCGCGCCCGGACGTCTCCGCCGCGCATCGCGCGCTTGCCGCCAAAGGCGGCTTTGCCGTGCTCAACGGCTCGGTCAGCGGCGTCGAAGGCGGCAAGGACGGGGTCCGGAAAATCGTGGTGGCGCTGACCGGCGGCGCACGGGCGGAAGTCGAAGCCGACGGGCTTGCCGTGTCCGGCGGCTGGAATCCGGCGGTCGGGCTGACCTCCTATCATCGCGGCCGGCCGAAATGGCAGGACGATATCGCAGCCTTCGTGCCGGATGGTGCGCCGCCCGGCATGGTGGCCGCCGGCGCCGCCAACGGCGCCTTCGGGCTGGGCGACTGCCTGCGCCAGGGCTTTGCCGCGGGTGCTGCGGCAGCGCAGAGTGCTGGACGCAGCGGCAATGCCGGCACATCGCCGGTCGCCGACAGCGAGGCGTTTTCGCTGACGCCGCTTTGGTATGTGGCCGGCAAAGGGAAAGCCTTCGTCGATTACCAGCATGACGTGACCGCGTCCGACATCGAACTGGCGCAGCGCGAAGGTTTCGAATCGGTCGAGCATCTCAAGCGCTATACGACGCTCGGCATGGCCACCGACCAGGGCAAGACCTCGAACGTCGCCGGTCTCGCCATCATGGCGGCAATCAGCGGCAAATCGATCCCCGAAACCGGCACGACGATCTACCGCCCGCCCTATGTGCCGGTCGCCATCGGCGCCTTCGCCGGCCATCACCGTGACGAGAATTTCCATGCGACGCGGCTGACGCCATCGCATCACTGGGCGGCCGAACAGGGCGCGATCTTCGTCGACACCGGCCTGTGGAAGCGCGCGCAATGGTATCCGCGCGCCGGCGAAAAGGACTGGCTGGAATCGGTCACCCGCGAGGTCAAGGCGGTGCGCTCCGGCGTCGGCTTCTGCGATGTCTCGACGCTCGGCAAGATCGACGTGCACGGCCCGGATGCCGGCGCCTTTCTCGACCGCGTCTACATCAACACCTTCTCCAGTCTCGCCGTCGGCAAAGCCCGCTACGGGCTGATGCTGCGCGAGGACGGCATCGTCTATGACGACGGCACGACGTCACGGCTGGCCGAGGACCACTATTTCCTGACCACCACCACCGCCAAGGCCGGGCTGGTGATGCAGCATCTCGAATTCTGCCGGCAGGTGCTGTTCCCCGAATTCGACGTTCAGCTGACATCCGTCTCGGACCAGTGGGCGCAATTCTCGATCGCCGGGCCGAAGACCCGTGACCTGCTCCGGGAAATCGTCGCTCCGTCCGAGGATTTGTCGAACGAAGGTTTTCCGTTCATGGGGGCGCGGGAAGTCGCGCTTCGCGGTGGCATCAAGGCGCGGCTGTTCCGCATCTCGTTTTCGGGCGAAATGGCGTTCGAGATTTCGGTTCCCGCCCGCTATGGCGAGGCGCTGGTGCGCAATTTGATGCTGGCCGGCAAGCCGTTCGGCGTTACGCCCTACGGTACCGAGGCGCTCGGCGTCATGCGCATCGAAAAGGGCCATGTCGCCGGCCCGGAGCTGAACGGCACGACGACCGCCGCCGACCTCGGGTTGGGCAAGATGATGTCCAGCAAGAAAGATTTCATCGGCCGCGTCATGGCCGGGCGCGAGGCGCTGATTGCGCCGGACCGCCAGGTCGTGGTCGGCATCAAGCCGGTCGACAAGACGCGCCGCCTGCGTTCCGGCGCGCATATCATCCCGAAGGGCGAGACGCCCGGTCCCGATAACGACCAGGGCTACGTCACCTCGGTCTGCTTCTCGCCGACGCTCGACCAGTGGATTGGGTTGGCACTGGTTGAGCGCGGGCGCGAGCGCATCGGCGAAATCGTCCATGCGCATGACCCGCTGCGCGGCGAAGACTACGACGTCGAGCTGTGCAGTCCCGTCTTCTACGATCCGGATGGAGGGCGCCAGCGTGGCTGAGTTTTCCTGGATTGCCCGCAGTCCGCTGGAGAAAGCGCTTGTTGTCGGCGCCTATGGCGCGCGCGGCACGGCGGCCGGCGTATCGCTCACCGAGATCCGCAATTTCGACCTGATCCAGGTGATGGCGCGGCGCGGCAAAGCGGCAGAACTGGGGAAGGCCGCCGAAACCCGCTTCGGCGTTGCCGCCCCGGAAACGCCCAAGGCGACCCAAACTCCCGACGCTACGCTGATCTGGTCGGGACCGGATCAGTTCCTGGTCCTGTCCAATGGCGGCAAGCACCCGAGCGAACCGCTGAGCCAGGCGTTTGCGCAATCCGCCTCGTTGTCCGACCAGTCGCATGCCCGCGCGCTGATCAGCGTTTCCGGAGAAAAGGCGCGCGCGATGCTGGCCAAACTGTCGTCGCTAGACCTGCACCCCGCGGCGTTCCCGGCCGGCACCGCTGCGGCGACCTCGGTCGATCACACCAGCATCAATCTCTGGCGTGGCAATGACCGGCCGGACGGACAGGCGGTGTTCAATCTTCTGGTGTTCGCCACCTTCGCGGAAAGCCTGTGGCATACGATGCTGGACGCTGCCGCCGAGTATGGCGTCGAGATCAGCCACAACGAGGAGTTGGCATAGCCTTGGCGCGTCTTCCCTTCTCCCCTTGTGGGAGAAGGTGGATCGGCGCGCAACGCCGAGACGGATGAGGGGTGTTCCAGCGGAGTGAGAGGCTGGCGTTCCCTGGGACACCCCTCATCCGTCGCCTTCGGCGACACCTTCTCCCACAAGGGGAGAAGGGGGAGCTTGTGCCACCTTCACCTTGCCAAACCCGATCCCCCTGCTATTCTTCCCGCTAAAATAATTTTACACACAGGCAAACTTGTTTCTCGAAACCAAGGTTGAGATGAGCCAGTCGCCCTACCCCGTCGTCGCCGGACCGCCCCGGCCGAGCCTGATCCTGCGGCCAGGCCAGATTACGCTGCCGGCCGGGATGGAGCGCTACTCGGTTCAGGGCAATGGCGCGATGCTGATCGAGGTCGAGGCCGGCGACATTGTCACCGTGCGCGATGTCGAGGGCGGGCAGGCCTGCGAGCTGCTGGCATGGGACAGCAGCGACGCGACCGATCCCGGCATTCTCGGCGAGAAATCGAACAGCAATGCCGCCGGCATCAAGGCGCTGCTGGCCGAAGGCGACGACAGCCTCGCATCCTTGCGCCGGGGGCTCGAGCGGCGCCAGGTGCAGCTCGACCAGGCGAAGGCGGTTCGCGTTTTCGGCGGCGCCACCCCTGCCGGTACCGAACAGGCTTTTACCGTCGCCCGCGATGGGTCGATGCTGATTGCCGCGCCCGGCGGGCCGATGCTGGTCGACGGCCACGATACGGCGACGCCGCTTAGCGTCATCGTCCGCCGCGCCACCATCCGCCCTGCGGCGAAATCCAGGCTTGCCGACCCGCTGGCCGATCCCGTGCTCGACCTGCGCGTCCATTCGGCGACGGCGGAGGCCTACTTCGTCAAGGCGGGCGACTATCTGCAGATCATCGATGTCGACGGGCGCCAATGCACCGACTTCCAGTGCTTTTCGGCGCGCAAGCTGGACAAGGGCCGCGATCATCCGCTCGACGTGACGACGACGCGCACGCTGATGGGTTCGAGCTATCCGATGCCCGGTCTGCACTCGAAATACTACGACCAGGACATGGAGCCGCTGGTCGAGGTTGTGCAGGACACTTGCGGCCGCCACGATGCATTCGCGCTCGCCTGCGCGGCCAAATATTACGACGACATCGGTTATCCCGGCCATCCCAACTGCTCGGAGAATTTCAACCACGCGCTGGCCGACAAGGGTGTCACGCCTCGCGCCGGCTGGATGGCGATCAACTTCTTCTTCAACACGGCCATCGACGCGCATGGCGTCGTGGTATCGGACGAGCCGTGGTCGCGGCCGGGCGACTATGTGCTACTCAGGGCGCTCACGGACATCGTCTGCGTCTCGTCCGCCTGCCCCGACGATACGACGCCGGCCAATGGCTGGAACCTGACCGACATCCATGTGCGAACCTATCCCGGCCAGCACAAATTCTCGCGAGCGATCGCCAGACGCATGACGCCCGATTCGGAACCGAAAATGACCCGCGAGACCGCCTTTCATTCGAGCTTTGCCAAGCACACCCGCAACTTCGTCGAGTACAAGGGCTATTGGCTGGCCAATTCCTTCGCCAGGCAAGGCCCGATCGATGAATACTGGGCCTGCCGGCAGGACGCCGTGATCATGGACCTGTCGCCGCTGCGCAAGTTCGAGGTCACCGGGCCGGACTCCGAGGCGCTGCTGCAATACACGCTGACCCGCGACATCAAGAAGCTCGGCGTCGGCCAGGTCGTCTATTCCGCCATGTGCTACGAGCATGGCGGCATGATCGACGACGGCACGCTGCTCAGGCTCGGCAAGGATAATTTCCGCTGGGTCGGCGGCGACGATCTATCCGGCGAATGGCTGCGCGAGACGGCGACAAAGCTCGGCCTCAACGTGCTGGTGCGCTCGTCGACCGACCAGATGCACAATGTTGCCGTGCAGGGGCCGAAAAGCCGCGACGTCCTGCGGCAGATCATCTGGACCTCGCCGCTGCAGCCGTCGATCGACGAACTCGAATGGTTCCGTTTCGCCGTTGCCCGCATCGGCGGCGGCAACGGCATTCCGGTCGTTGTCTCGCGCACCGGTTACACCGGCGAGCTCGGCTACGAGATCTGGTGCCATCCGCGCGACGCCGAAAAGGTCTTCGACGCGATCTGGCAGGCCGGCCAGCCGCACGGCCTGAAGCCGATGGGGCTGCAGGCGCTCGATATGGTGCGCATCGAGGCCGGGCTGATCTTTGCTGCTCACGAGTTTTCCGACCAGACGGATCCGTTCGAGGCCGGCATCGGCTTCACCGTACCGCTGAAGACCAAGAGCGACGATTTCATCGGCCGCGAGGCGCTGATCCGGCGCAAGGAAAACCCGCAGAAGAAGCTGGTCGGCCTCGACATCGACGCCAATATCGCGGTCGGCCACGGCGATTGCGTGCATGTCGGCCGGGCCCAGATCGGCGTCGTCACCTCCGGCATGCGCTCGCCGGTGCTGAACAAGACCATCGCGCTGGCCAGGCTCGACGTCGCGCATTCGGCGATCGGCACCGAGGTCGAGATCGGCAAGCTCGACGGCCACAGCAAGCGGCTGCCGGCGCGCGTCGTCGCCTTCGCCCATTACGACCCGCAAAAGAACAGGCCGCGCTCCTGACCGACGCTTCCTGGTTCTTCCCTTCTCCCCTTGTGGGAGAAGGTGGATTGGCGCGCAGCGCCAAGACGGTTGAGGGGTGCTGGACGAAGTGCGGTTTTGCCAAGCTGGAACACCCCTCATCCGACCGAGCTTCGCTCGGCCACCTTCTCCCACAAGGGGAGAAGGACAGACCGCACCCTTGGGCAGCGCCAGCGAAGCTCGACTGTTTCACAAGCGCAATGTGCACAGCGTCACAAAGCGCTTGACGTGAAAGCGCGTTGGGTCAATCTTCACTGCTAAGAAAAAAATACTACTGAGCGGAAAACGCCTGGGACCGTTCAACGTGAGCGTCGATGACGCCTCGCGAGATTGCGGCTGTTGCCGATGGGGAACATCAAAAATGGGGAATCCACGTAAATGAGCACGATAGTCACCACCTTGGTGCCGCCTGCCGAAGGGCAGCTGCACCGGAACATCGATTGGCGCGGCGCCTTCTGGGTGGCAAGCGGCGTTCCGGCCCTTGTCCTGTTTTCGATCGGCGGCATCGCCGGCACCACCGGAACACTGGCCTTCCTGATCTGGGCCGTATCCATGGTCATGGGCTTCCTGCAGTCCTTCACCTATGCGGAGATCGCCGGGCTGTTCCCGAACAAATCCGGCGGCGCCTCGGTCTACGGCGCCACCGCATGGCTGCGCTATTCGAAATTCATCGCGCCGCTTTCGGTGTGGTGCAACTGGTTCGCCTGGTCGCCGGTTCTGTCGCTCGGCTGCTCGATCGCCGCCGCCTATATCCTCAACGCACTGGCGCCGGTGCCGCTGTTCACCGACACTTCGCCGGAAGTCGCCGCCTATATTGCGGCCCATGCCGGAACCAGCGCCGCTGACGCCATCACCGCGGTCACCGCGGCGGCGACGCCGGCGATCCGTAACTGGACGCTCTACGGTCACACGCTTGGCCCGGTTTCCTTCACCTTCAACGCCACCTTCTTCATCGGCGCGGTGCTGATGCTGATCATCTTCTCGATCCAGCATCGCGGCATCCTGGGCACGGCCAACGTGCAGAAATATATCGGCCTGCTGGTGATCATCCCGATGCTCATCGTCGGCGTGGTGCCGATCGTCACCGGCCAGATCAACTGGGCAAATTTTTCGCCGCTGGTGCCGCTCGCCGCCGCCTATGCGCCGGAGGCCGGCGCGTGGAACATCGCCGGCTGGACGCTGGTGCTCGGCGGCATGTTCATCGCGGCATGGTCGACCTACGGCTTCGAGACCGCGGTCTGCTACACCTCCGAGTTCAAAAACCCGGGCACCGATACCTTCAAGGCGATCTTCTACTCCGGCCTGTTGTGCATGCTGCTGTTCATCCTGGTGCCGTTCACCTTCCAGGGCGTGCTCGGCTTGAACGGCATGCTGGCGACGCCGATCGTCGACGGCTCCGGCGTTGCCGATGCGCTGGCCGGCATGGTCGGCGGCGGACAGCTGATCCACAGCCTGCTGGTGATGCTGATGATCCTGGCGCTGGTGCTCTGCATCATGACGGCGATGGCCGGCTCCTCGCGCACGCTCTATCAAGGTTCGGTCGACGGCTGGCTGCCGCGCTATCTCAGCCATGTCAACGAGCACGGCGCCCCGACGCGGGCGATGTGGACCGACCTGATCTTCAACCTGATCGTGCTGGCCATCGCCTCGGCCGACGCAACGAGCTTCTTCTTCATCCTGGCGGTGTCGAATTGCGGCTACATCATCTTCAACTTCCTTAATCTCAATGCCGGCTGGATCCACCGCATCGACAATGGCCACATCGCGCGGCCATGGAAGGCGCCGAGCTGGGTACTCGGCCTCGGCGCCATCTTTGCCTATGTCAACGCGGTCTTCATGGGCGCCGGCGCCAAGGTGTGGAACCCGATGGCATTGTGGGCCGGGCTGATCACGGCAGCCTTGATCATCCCGGTGTTCTGCTTCCGGCACTACATCCAGGACAAGGGCAAATTCCCCGACCACATGCTGGCCGATCTCGGCATGAGCTCGTCCGACCTTGCGGTGAAAAAGGCGGGGATGCTGCCCTATCTGACGCTGGTCGCCGGCGTCGTGGTGATGCTGCTCGCCAACTGGCTGTTCGTCATCTGACGGCTTGCCTTGAGGGATCGGGCGCGCAAGGCGCGCTCGATCCCTGCATTTTGTTCTTGCTTTGTGCCGGCAGCTATGCTACTAATCTCGATATGGTGCTGATTCGCCCCGAGACCCGCCGCCGAGGCGGGTTTTTCTTTTTAGGGGCTATTCGGCAGCGGTGCCTGCGCGGGAGCGACCGCCAAGCGCTGCACCGATATCCTCGAGCACCTGTCCGACGCGCGCCTGGATCGTCTCGGACGCAAGCACGCCGTCGATGAAATCCCTGTCCGAAGCGTAGATCGCGGTCGGCAGCGTAAAGGCCTCGAAGAAGCCGAACAGCGGCCTCAGCTGGTGCTCGATGATCAGCGCATGCCGGTCGCCGCCGCCGGTCGCCAGCAGCACCACCGGCTTGCCCCTGAGCGCCGTTGGGTCGACAAGATCGAAGAAGTGCTTGAACAGGCCGGTGTAGCTGCCCTTGTAGGTGGGCGAGCCAACGACGAGCACGTCCGCCGCGACGACGCACTTGAGGATATCGCCCGCTTGCGCATCCAGTTCACGCGCCCATCTGGCGCCACCGAGGCTGGGGCCGAGGTCGACGACGTCATGCGTGCTGGCGGCCAGGCCATATCTGCCGGCTACCTCGTTCACGATACGATCGACGAAGCCGCGCGTCTTGGACGGCCGGGTGAAATTGCCTGAGAAACCGACAACGGCCGGATTGGTCATGATGCAAAGCCCTCGCGACGATTTCGGGCTGCCAGCCCGCTGCTCATGACCCTATGGACATTCGGACCGAACGAAAAGAACGGATGCTTGCCACGGTCTAAAATCATTACCGGTTCTAACCAGCTTTGCGGATCGCTGCCGTCTCAGGTTGGAAGAACCGGTTTGGCGGCCGCTTCAGGCCAAGATTTTCGCGCAGGGTCGATCCTTCGTATTCGCTCCTGAAAATGCCGCGCCGCTGCAATTCGGGCACGATTTTCTCGACGAAATCATCCAATCCGGCGGGAAGATAGGGGAACATGACGTTGAACCCGTCCGAGCCTTCGGTGACTAGCCATTCCTCCATCTCGTCGGCGATGGTTTTCGAAGTGCCGACGAAGGCAAGACCGGAATAGCCGCCCAGCCGCTGCGCAAGCTGCCTGACGGTCAGGTTTTCCTTGCGCGCCAGTTCGATGACGCGCTCGCGGCCGCTCTTGCTGGCGTTGCTTTCCGGGATTTCGGGCAAGACTGAATCCGGATCGAACCGCGACGCGTCGTGGCCGAGCGCGATCGACAGCGAGGCGACGCCGCTCTCGTAGTAGACGAGGCTGTCGAGCTTGGCCCGCTTCGTCTGCGCCTCCTCGACAGTCTCGCCGACAATGACGAAGGCGCCGGGCAGGATCTTGATGTCGTCGCGCGACCGGCCAAGTTTTTGCGCACGTTCCTTGACGTCGGCAAAGAAGCGCTGCCCCGAGGCGAGATCGGCATGGGCGGCGAAGATCACCTCGGCCGTTTCCGCGGCGAGCTGCCGTCCGGCCTCCGACGCGCCGGCCTGCACGATGACCGGCCAGCCCTGCACCGGCCGCGCGATATTGAGCGGTCCCCGCACCGAAAGATATTCGCCCTTGTGGTCGAGCACATGCAGCTTCGCCGGATCGAAATAGAGCCCGCTTTCGGCGTCGCGGATGAAGGCATCGTCGGCAAAACTGTCCCACAGGCCGGTGACGACATCATAAAACTCCCGCGCCCGGCGATAGCGCTCGTTGTGCTCGACATGCTCGTCGAGGCCGAAATTCAGCGCGGCGTCGGGATTGGATGTGGTGACGATATTCCAGCCGGCGCGCCCGCCGCTGATATGGTCGAGAGAGGCGAAACGACGGGCGATGTGGTACGGCGCGTCGAACGTCGTCGAGGCGGTTGCGATCAGCCCGATACGATCGGTGACGGCGGCAAGCGCCGACAACAGCGTGAACGGCTCGAAGGACGTGACCGTGTGGCTGCGCCGCAGCGCCTCGATCGGCATGTTGAGCACGGCCAGGTGGTCGGCCATGAAGAAGGCGTCGAACTTCGCCGCTTCCAGCCTTTGCGCGAAGTGCTTGAGATGCGCGAAATTGAAGTTGGCGTCGGGATAGGCGCCCGGGTAGCGCCAGGCGCCGGTATGAAGGCTGACGGGCCGCATGAAAGCGCCAAGCCGCAATTGTCGATTTTCTGCCATGGAAAAACGCACCGATGACGACGAGCGTAACGCTCCAATTGCTCGAGCATGGGATGGCTTTGCGGCCATGGGAAGGAATTCTGTTTTGCAAAACCGGCGTCGGGGAGCATTTTTTGTGCGGGCGGCGGACCGATCAATCGATCTTGATGAACACGCCCTTGGTGTTGAGATACTCAGCGAGGTGCTCGGCGCCGCCCTCGCGGCCGTAGCCGCTCATCTTGTAGCCGCCGAAGGGCACGGCCGGATCGATGGCGTGATAGGTATTGACCCAGACCGAGCCGGCGCGGATCTTGCGCGACAGCTGGTGGGCGGTGGCGAGATTTTGGGTGAAGACCCCTGCAGCCAGGCCGTAAGGCGTGTTGTTGGCCCGCTCGACCGCCTCGTCCAGCGTATCGAACGGCAAGGCTGAAATCACCGGCCCGAATATCTCCTCACGGGCGATCTTCATGTTGTCCGAGACGCCGGCAAAGACGGTCGGCGCGACGAAATTGCCGGCGGCAAGCGCGCCTTCCACAAGCCGGGTGCCTCCGGTGACGAGTTTCGCCCCTTCCGCGGTGCCGGCCTCGAGGTAACCGGTGACCCGTTGCAGCTGCTTTTCGGAGACGAGCGGACCGATCTCGGTCGCCGGGTCGATGCCGTCGCCGACCCTGAGACCCTTGGCGTATGCCGCGAGCCGCTCGACGAACTCGTCATGGACGGCGCGTTCGACGAAAAGGCGCGAACCGGCGATGCAGATCTGGCCGGAATTGGCGAACACCGACATCGCCGCCACCGGCACCGCCTTGTCGAGATCGGCATCGGCGCAGACGATGACCGGCGACTTGCCGCCGAGCTCCAGGGAGACGCGCTTGAGGTTGCCGGCCGAGGCCCGCACGATCGACTGGCCGGTTGCCGTCGAGCCGGTGAAGACGATCTTGTCGATGCCCATATGCTCGGCGAGTGCGGCACCTGCCTCGGTGCCGGTGCCGGTGACGATGTTGACGACGCCGGCCGGCACGCCGGCCTCGTTCATGATGTCGGCGATCAAAAGTGGCGTCAGCGGCGCCTCTTCCGACGGCTTCAGCACGATGGTGCAGCCGGTCGCCAGCGCCGGCCCGATCTTCCAGATCGACGCCGCCGTTGGCGCGTTCCAGGGAATGATGGCGCCGACGACGCCGACCGGCTCCTTGCGGGTGAAAGAGACGATTTCGCCGGGCAGCGAGTTGTCGATCGTCTCGCCGTGCAGCGCCGTCGCCATGCCGGCATAGTAGCGCAGCATGCCGATGACGCGGTTGCGATTGGCGCGGGTGCGTATGATCGGCATGCCCATGTCGGTGGTGTCGGAGCGGCTGATCTCTTCCCAGTGCTTTTCGAAGAGGTCGGCGATCCTCAGCAGCAGCACCTGCCGCTCATAAGGCTTGAACCGGCTCCACGGGCCCTCGAACGCCTTGCGCGCAGCAGTCACCGCCGAGTCGATGTCCTGCCGGTCGGCGCGCGGCACCGTGGCGATGACCGCGCCGGTGGCGGGATTGCGGCTCTCCGTGGTCCGGCCGGAGCGGGCATCGACCCAGCCGCCGCCGATGAACATCTGGCGATGGCGCCCGTCGATCGGCAGCCGCAGCGGTGCCTTTGTCTGAGCCATGGTCATGACGGTCCTCCTCCGGCGCCTACGCCTGGTGGGCGGATTAAACCGCCGGAGGTCACATTTGCCAACAGCTCTATTCGGCCGCCAGGGCCAGTTGCGGCCTTTCGCTTTCTTCTGCCACCTTGGCCGCCTCTTCCGTTGCCACCACCTTCTTGGGCTCCCTGCCGAAGAACAGCGCATAGGCTGCCGGCAGGACAAGGATGGTCAGCACCGTGGCGACGAGAATGCCGCCCATCATGGCGTAGGCGAGCGGCCCCCAGAAGACGCCGCGCGAGATCGGGATCAGCGCCAGCACCGCCGTCAGCGCCGTCAGCACGATCGGCCGGAACCGGCGCACCGCCGAGCCGATGATGGCCTCGGAGCGCTCCACGCCGGCGGCGATGTCCTGGTCGATCTGGTCGACCAGGATGATCGAGTTGCGCATGATGATGCCGAGCAGGGCGATGACGCCGAGGATGGCGACGAAGCCGAACGGCGCGCCGCTGATCAAAAGTGCCGCGGCCGCGCCGATGATGCCGAGCGGACCGGTGGCCAGCACCAGCATGGCCTTGCCGAAATGCTGCAGCTGGATCATCAGCAGCACGACGATGACGGCCAGCATGATCGGCGCTTTCGCCGCAATCGAGGCCTGGCTTTCGGCCGCATCCTCGGCGCCGCCCTGGATCTCGATCTTGTAGCCGGGTGCGAGGCTGGCGCGCAGGCCCTGCATCTCGCTGTACATTTTCATGGCGACATCGTTCGGCTGCACGCCGTCCGGCAGCGTGGCGCGCACGCTGATGGTCGGCAAGCGGTCGCGCCGCCATTCGACGCCTTGCTCCAGCACCGGGACGATCTTGGCGACCTGCGACAGCGGCACGGAGCCACCGAAATCGGTCGGGATGTAGACGGAGTCGACCGCCGACAGCAGGTGACGGCTTGCCTCCGGCTCACGGGCGACGATCGAAACCGTCTCCTCGCCGTCGCGGAAGTCATCGAGCGGCGCTCCCGACATGGTCGCCTGCAGTATCTGGCGGATGCGCTGCGAGGTGACGCCGAGCGCACGGGCGCGATCCTGGTCGATCACCAGCTTCATCGCCGGCACCGGCTCCAGCCAGTCGTCGTGGATGGCGCCGAGCAGCGGATTTGCCTGGAACTTCGCCTTCACCTCGTCGGCGATGCGGCGCACCTCCTGGCGATCCGGACCCATGACGCGCATCTGCACCGGCCAGCCGGTCGGCGGACCAAGGAACAGGCGATCGACCTTGGCGCGGATCGATGGGAAATCCTCGGCCAGGATGGTGCGCAGCTTGACGATCAGCCGCTCGCGGGCTGGTTCGTCATTGGCCATCACCAGAAGCTGGGCGAAGTTCGGGTTGCGAAGCTGCTGGTCGAGCGGCAGGAAGAAGCGCGGCGCGCCTTCGCCGATATAGGTGGCGATGAAGCGCTTGTCCTTGTCGTCCATCATCCTGGCTTCGAGCGCCTTGGCCTGGGTCTCGACTTCCTTGATGCTGGTGCCTTCCGGCAACCAGAGGTCGACAAGGATTTCCGGGCGCGACGATTGCGGGAAGAAATTCTGCGGGATGAACTGGAACGCCCACAGGCTGGTGGCAAACGTCATCAGCGTCATCACCAGGACGATGATGCGGTGGCGCACCGCCCATGCAACGGTCGAGCGAAGACGGCGGTAGAAGCGCGTGTCGAAGACATCGTGATGGTTGCCGGCGTGCTTGCGCTGCTTCAGGATCATGTGGCCGAGCCATGGCGTGAAATAGACCGCCGCGAACCAGGACACGATCAGCGCGATGCCGACGACGTAAAAAAGGGTGCGCACATATTCGCCGGCGGTCGAGGCAGCGAACCCGACGGGAATGAAGCCGGCCGTCGTGATCAGCGTGCCGGTCAGCATCGGGAAAGCGGTCGAGGAGTAGGCGAAGCTCGCCGCCTCGACCTTGACCAAGCCTTCCTCTAGTTTTCGCTCCATCATTTCGACGACGATCATCGCGTCGTCGACCAAGAGCCCAAGAGCGATGATCAGCGCGCCGAGCGAAATGCGCTGCAGGTCGATGCCGAGCTCGTACATGATGGCGAAGGTGGCGGCCAGGACCAGCGGAATGACGATCGCGATCACCAGGCCCGAGCGCCAGCCGATCGACAGGAACGATACAAAAAGCACGATCAGCAGCGCTTCGCCGAGCGCTTCCATGAACTCGCTCACCGCCTCCTTCACGACATGCGGCTGGTCGGAAATCTGATCGACCGAAACGCCATAGGGCAGCGCCTCTTCGAAGCGCTTGTAGGTCGCTTCGACGTCCTTGCCGACGTCGGTGACGTTGAAGCCCTTGGCCATGACGACGCCGAGCTGGACGCTGTCGTGTCCGTTGAAACGGTACTTGCGCTGGTACGGATCCTCGAGGCCCGAGGTCACGGTGGCGATGTCGCCGAGGCGCGTCACCTGGTTGCCGGCGCGCAGGCGAAGCTCGCGGATGTCGGCCGCCCTGGTGACATCGCCCTCGACCGAAATGCGCACCGAACGCTGGCCGGTGTCGACCGAACCTGCCGGGTCGACATTGTTCTGGCCTCGGATCGCATTCTGCAGGTCGGTCAACGTCAGGCCACGTTCGGCAAGCGCCTTGGATGAAACGTCGATGTAGAGTTTTTCCGGCTGGTCGCCGATGATCACGGCCTTCTCGACACCGGGCGTCGTCAGCAGCATGTCACGCGCCTGGATGGCGAATTTCTTCAGCTCGGGATAGCTGTAGCCGTCGCCGCTGATCGAATGCAGGGTGATGAACGTGTCACCGAATTCGTCATTGAAGTAAGGCCCAAGCAGCCCCTGCGGCAGCTCATTGGCGATATCGCCGACCTTCTTGCGCACCTGATAGAAAGCATCGGCGACCTGCGCCGGATTGGTGTCGCCCTTGACCTGCAAGGTGATGATGGCGCTGCCGGCGCGGGTGTAGGAGCGGACGAAATCGAGGTGCGGCGTTTCCTGCAGCTTGCGCTCGATCTTGTTGACGACCTGGTCCTCCATCTCCTTGATCGAGGAGCCTGGCCAGATCGCCTGGACGACCATGACGCGGAAGGTGAAATCGGGGTCTTCCTTTTGGCCCATGCGCATCAGGCCGAGCGCACCGGCCACGATGATCAGCCCGAACAGGAAGCGGGCAATGCTCGGATGGCCGATTGCCCAGCGCGAAAGATTGAAAGACCGCTTTTCATTGGTGTCGATGGTCATCGGCGTCAGTCCGTTTCAATTTGATCAACAGAGCACGCGCTTTCGCATGCCCAAGGAACTTCCGATGTGGGCTTCCGGGCGGCGTGGCTTTCCGAGTTGAGAGATCTACATCGCGGTGGGACGCGAGGATCGACGTGGGGGTTACATCGACCTGAGATCTCGAAAATCGGGGGCGCCTGCCGCCCGGAAACCGTGAATTGCCTGGCCGTCAGCGCAAGCGCCTTGCAGCGTCATCGGCCGACGCCGACTGTTGCGCCGCATCACCGGTCAGCTTGACTTTCAGATTCTCGGTCATGAACTGCGTGCCGGCGGCGACGACGACGTCACCCGGCTTCAGCCCATCGGCGACACTGACGCCGTCGGGGGTGAAGGCGGCGACCTTGACCGGATGCGCATGGACGGTCCCGCCGTTGCGGTCGACTGTCCAGACGATCGATTGGCTGTCCTTTTGCGCCAACGCGGCCAGCGGGATCGACACCAGTTGCTGCCGGTTGTCCGCCGCGGCTTCGATGGAGGCGGTCATGCCTAGCAGCACGCGAGAATCGTTGGGCAGGCTGACGCGAACGGCAAAGGTGCGCGACTGCGGATCGGCGCTGCCGGCGACTTCGCGGACCTTGCCGTCGAGCGTCAGCGCCTCATCGGACCAGAAGCCAGCCTTGACGGTCTTGCCCGGCTTGAATTCGGCGATATCGGTTTCCGGAACAGCGATCAGGACTTCCTTCTCGCCGTCGATGGCAACGGTCACCACCGGCGTGCCGGAGCCGACCACCTGGCCGACATCGGCGGCAACGGCAGTGACGATGCCGTTCTTGTCCGCCTTGAGATCGGTATAGCGGACCTGGTTCTGTGCCTGGGCAAGCTGCGAGCGGGCGGAGTCTCGCGTGGCGACAGCCTGATTATAGGCGAGCGTCGCCTGCTCGAGCTGCGACTTCGGCGCGAAATTCTTGGCGTAGAGCTGTTCGGCCCGCTTGCGCGTAAGCTCGACTGTCTCGACCTGACGGTCGGCAGCATCGAGGCTGGCCTGAGCGCTTCTCACCGAAAGCTCGTAGTCGGTGGGATCGATGCGGGCGAGAACGTCGCACGGCTTGACGCGGTCACCGATGTCGACAAGGCGCTCGGTGATCTTGCCGTTGATGCGAAAACCGAGATTCATCTCGGTGCGGGCACGCACCGATCCGGAATAGGAAAGCTGACGGGTATCGCTCGCCTTAGCGATCTCGACCACCTTGACCGGGCGGATGATCTCGGTGACCTCGGCTTTCTCCTGCGAGCAGCCGGCGAGGCCGAGAGCGACAACCATAATCAATGCTAGGCCGGCGGCCGGTCGCCTGTAGGTGATGGACTTGGACAAAGACACTTTTCGTACTCCCGAACTGTGGGGATGAATTGCCGGTATCGCCGCCCGACGGGCGGCAACGGTCATTTCTTCAAGGCTCTGATGGCAAACTCGGTAAGCTCGTCCGGCGTCGCCCGGTTCTTCTTGGCGAGGCACTGGGCCATCATCTGCGGATGACAGAGGCTGATAATGGCAGCGCCGAAGCACCGGGAAGCGATCACCGGATCCTGATCGACGAACTCGCCGGTAGCGATTCCCTCGCGGATCACTTCCGCGACCAGTTCATGGATGCTGTCGATGTGCTTTTCGATGACGTGCCAGTCGCGCTCGATGGCGACGATGACCATCTCGTGCACCTTCTCCTGGTCGATCATGGTCTCGAGCGTCCACTGGTAGTGCGTATGCACGTAGCGGCGGAGCTTTTCGCTGGCGGTGCCGGGGCCATGGCAGGCTTCGTAGGTCAACCGGTAGCAGGTCTCGAGCATACGGCCGCAAACCGCCTGGTGGATTTCCACCTTGGAGGCGAAGAAGCGGTAGATGTTGGCGGTCGACATGCCGAGTTCGCGCGCTATGTCGGCGACGTTGGTCTTGCCGTAGCCGTAGTGGCGAAACAATCGCTCCGCGCAATCCAGGATGCGCGTGACATTTTCCTGGCGGGCGGAATCGGCGGTGGTGTCTAGGGTTTCAAGCATCTCGTTGGCCAATTTACGACTGACGAATTTAGAATTTCGTCACTCGTAAATTGAAAACCATCACCTGTCAAGGCACGATTTTGGCTGCTGATGACAGATGGTGACATCCCTGGACGGAGTTGGCCCATGAAACGCATGTGGTTTCCGCCGGGCGAGCCTGCAACGCCGCCCCGTGTTTTTTGCGAACGATCTTGAAAAGATGCTTTCCGAAATCGGTTCCGTTTTCGGATCAGGCCCTAAGGCTGCTTTGCCATCTCCCGCAGCCGGAACTTCTGGATCTTGCCCGTCGAAGTCTTCGGGATTTCCGCGAAGATCACCGCTTTCGGCACCTTGAAGCGGGCGAGCAGCGCGCGGCAGTGCTCGATTACCTCCGCCTCGGTCGCCGCCTTGCCCGGCTTCAGCTCGACATAGGCGACCGGCACCTCGCCCCATTTGTCGTCGGATCGGGCGACAACGCCGCAAGAAGCGACGGCGGGATGCTTGTACAGCGCCTCCTCGACCTCGATCGAGGAGATGTTTTCGCCGCCGGAGATGATGATGTCCTTGGAACGGTCCTTGAGCTGGATGTAGCCGTCCGGATGGATGACGCCGAGGTCGCCCGAATGGAACCAGCCGCCGGCAAAGGCCTCGTCGCTCGCCTTGCGGTTCTTGAGATAGCCTTTCATGACGATGTTGCCGCGGAACATCACCTCGCCGATGGTCTCGCCGTCGGCCGGCGTCTCTTGCATCGTCTGCGGGTCCATCACCGTCAGGCCTTCGAGCGCGGCATAGCGTACGCCTTGCCTGGCCTTCTTCGCCGCCCTCGCCCCTTTCTCCAGCCGGTCCCACTCGCCATGCCATTCGTTGACGACGGCCGGGCCATAGGTTTCGGTCAGGCCGTAGAGATGGGTGACGGCAAAGCCCGCATCGGCCATGCCCGACAGCACCGCCTCGGGCGGCGGCGCCGCGGCGGTGTTGAAGGTGACGGTCTGCGGGAACTGCCGCTTGTCCTCGTCCCTGGCGTTGATCAGCACCGACATGACGATGGGTGCACCGCACAGATGGGTGACGCCGTGATCGGCGATGGCGTCGTAGATCGGCTTCGGCCGCACCCAGCGCAGGCAGACATGCGTGCCGCCCTGCACGGCAAGCGTCCAGGGAAAGCACCAGCCGTTGCAGTGGAACATCGGCAATGTCCACAGATAGACGGGGTGCTTGCCCATGCCGGCATGGATGGTGTTGGCATAGGCCATCAATGCCGCGCCCCGATGGTGGCAGACGACGCCCTTCGGATTGCCTGTCGTGCCGGAGGTGTAGTTGAGCGAAATGGCATCCCATTCGTCGTCCGGCATCGACCAGGCGAAATCCTCGTCGCCGCCGGCGACAAACGCCTCATAGTCCAGCGTGCCGATCCGCTCGCCCTTGGGATAGGGCGCATCGGCGGCATAGTCGGGATCGTCGTAATCGATCAGCAGCGGCCTGACCTTGGCCAGCGTCAGCGCTTGCCGAACCACGCCGGCGAATTCGCGGTCGACGATCAGCACCTTGCTTTCGGCGTGATCGAGCTGGAAGGCAATGACGGCGGCGTCGAGGCGGGTGTTGAGCGAATGCAGCACCGCCCTGGTCATCGGCACGCCGAAATGCGCTTCCAGCATCGGCGGTGTGTTGGACAGCATGACGGTGACGGTGTCGCCCTTGCCGATACCGCGCTTCGCCAGCGCCGAGGCAAGCCTCAGCGAGCGCTTCCAGAAATCGCGATAGGTCGTGCGCTGGCGGCCATGGATGATGGCGGTCTGATCGGGAAAGGTTTTTGCCGCCCGCTCAAAATAGGTCAGCGGCGTCAGCGGCTGGTGGTTGGCCGGGTTCCTGTCTAGGTCCTGTTCGTAGGGATTGCCCATCCCGTCCTCCGCAATGTGTTCGTCGAGAACTTTAGCTACCGGCTTCCGACCCGTCACCACCAACGATGCCATCATAGACCGCGTTTGGCACAAGAAAGGTCTAGATTCGGCGAGCGAAAGGGCATCTATGCCTTCCTCCCAATTTGACTTTTGTCGAGAGCCGTGAATAATGTCAGCAAGGAGATGGCATGGCGATCCGACCGGCAGAACAGCTTATCCACAAGGCCGCCTGGCTTTACTATGCACACGGCCTGCGCCAGGACCAGGTGGCCAGCCAGCTCAAGATTTCCCGTGCCTCGGTGGCGATGTATCTGCGCAAGGCGCGCGAGACCGGCATCGTCAACATCTCGACCTCGACCCAGCTTTTCACCGACGACGTGCTGGCACGCAAGCTGGAAGACGCGCTGAAGCTCGACGCGGTCTGGATCGCGCCGGAAAACGGCTATGTCGCCGACCCCTCGACCGACATCGCGGTGCTGGCGGCAAGCGTCTTTCTCGAGCTGATCAGGAAGGGCGACCGCATCGGCGTCGCCTGGGGACGGACCATCTACACGATCGCCGACATCATGTCCTATGCCGATCTGCAGGACGTCACCGTGGTGCAGCTCTGCGGCAATCTGGGCGCCCCCTATTCGTACCGGCCGGACCAATGCACGATGGAAATCGCGCGCCGGCTCAACGCCAAGGGGCTGAATTTCTACGCGCCGCTGGTGCTGACGACGGAAGAACTGGCACGCGGCCTGCGCGCCGAGCCGGTGATCCGCGAGCAATTGTCGGGCATCGGCGAATGCGGCCTGGCGCTGTATTCGGTAGGCTCGGTGGACACCGACAGCCATCTGGTCAAATGCGGCGCGCTGACGCCAAGCGAAATGGCTGTATTGCGCAAGGCGGGTGCGGCCGGCGTCATTGCCGGGCAGATCATCGACGCCCGAGGCCAGGCGCTCGACTGCAGCTACAACCGCCGGCTGATTTCGGCAGAGCTGTCATCGCTGCGCAGGATCGGAAAGCGCCTTGTAGTGGTGCAGGAGGACAGCAAGTTCGAACCGCTCGCCGCGGCGATCGCCGGCGGGCTCTGCACCCATCTCGTCGTCGGCGCGCGCATGGCGCGGCGGCTGCTCGACCACGCTGGAGCAACAGCAGAAGAGGTCGCCTGATACCCAGTTCCAGCCGCCGGCGCGTTGGCATCAATGTGTCGCGGCATTCCTGTTCCAACAAAGAGAAATCGGACGAAGCTGACATGAAGAACCTGTGGAATGACGGCGAGGCGGAGAAGCTGGTCGCCGACTATGCAAAGAAGGGTGTGGCCCGCGATCTGGCGCTGCGCGTCTATACGACCAGGCTGCTGGGCGGCGAGCCGCGGCTCGTCCTGCATGGCGGCGGCAACACCTCGTGCAAGACCAAGGCCACCGACCTTGTCGGCGACGAATGGGACGTGCTCTGCGTCAAGGGCAGCGGCTGGGACATGGGCGTCATCGAGCCGCAGGGCCTGCCGGCGGTCAAGCTCGGCGCGCTGTTGAAGGCGCGGTCGCTCAAGAAGCTCTCCGACGAGGACATGGTCGCGCTGCAGCGGGCGAACCTCATCGATCCGTCCTCGCCCAATCCGTCGGTCGAGACGCTGCTGCACGCCTTCCTGCCGCACAAATTCGTCGACCACACGCATTCGACAGCGATCCTGGCCATCGTCGACCAGGAGGACAGCGAAGCGCTGAGCCGGAAGGTGTTCGGCGAAAAGATGGGCTTCGTGCCTTACATCATGCCGGGCTTCGATCTGGCCAAGGCGGCCGCCGATGTATTCGACGCCGATCCGACGGTCGAAGGCCTGATCCTAGACAAGCACGGCATCTTCACCTTCGGCGACGATGCCAGGCAGGCCTATGACCGGATGATCCATTATGTGAACGTCGCCGAGGATTTCATCGCCGGGAACGGCAAGCCGCGCACCGAAAAAGTGGCACTGCCGGCCAGGCTGGCGAAGCCCGCGGACATTGCGCCGATGCTGGGCGGCGCGGTGGCGGTGGCACGCGGCGAAGGCCGCTTCGATCGGATGATCAGCGATTTCCGCACCTCGGATGCGATCGTCGATTTCATCAATTCGGCAAAAATTGCCGACTATGCCGGACGCGGCGTGTCGACACCCGACCTGTCGATCCGCATCAAAACCGGACCGATGGCACTGCCGGCGCCCGACGCGGACAAGGTCGGCGACTACAAATCCGTCATCCGCCAGCATGTCGAGAAATTCGCCAAGGACTATCGCGCCTATTTCGAAACCAATGATGCGCTCGACGACGTGAAGCGCACCATGCTCGACCCGATGCCGCGGCTGACGCTGGTGCCCGGCCTCGGCATGTTCGGCCACGGCCGCACGCTGAAGGATGCGAAGATTGCCTCGGACGTCGGCGAAATGTGGATCGAGGCGGTACGCGGCGCCGAAGCCGTCGGCGATTTCCGCCCGCTCTCCAAAAGCGATCTGTTCCCGCTCGAATACTGGTCGCTGGAACAGGCCAAGCTCGCCGCCAACAAGCCGAAGCCGCTGACCGGCCAGGTGGTGCTGGTCACCGGCGGCGCCGGCGCGATCGGTGCTGCCACGGCAAAGCTGTTCGCCGACAACGGTGCCCATGCCGTCGTCGTCGATCTCGATGGGTCAAGGGCTGCCGAGGCGGCAAAAAAGGCTGGCAACGGTTCGATCGGCATTGGCGCCGACATCACCGATCCGGTGCAGATGCGCGCCGCCTTCGACAAAGCGGTCGACGTCTACGGCGGCCTCGACATTCTCGTCTCCAATGCCGGTGCTGCCTGGGAGGGCCGGATCGGCGAGCTCGACGACGCCACCTTGCGCAAAAGCTTCGAACTCAATTTCTTCGCCCATCAGTCGGCGGCGCAGAATGCCGTGCGCATCATGCTGGAACAGGGCACCGGCGGCGTGCTGTTGTTCAACACCTCCAAGCAGGCGGTCAATCCGGGGCCGAAGTTCGGCGCCTATGGCATTCCCAAGGCGGCAACGCTGTTCCTGTCCAGGCAATATGCGCTCGACTACGGCGCGCATGGCATCCGCTCCAATGCCGTCAACGCCGACCGCATCCGTTCGGGGCTGTTGACCGATGCCATGATCACCAGCCGCTCGGGCGCGCGCGGCGTCTCGGCGAAGGAGTACATGTCCGGCAACCTGCTCGGGCAGGAAGTGACGGCCGAAGACGTCGCCCAAGCCTTCCTGCATCAGGCGCTGGCCGAGCGGACCACCGCCGATGTGACGACAGTCGATGGCGGCAACATCGCGGCGGCGTTGAGGTAGATCTAAACACCGGACCAACAAAAAGAGCGGCCCGCGAGCCGCTCTTTTCCTTTGCCTATAGCGAAAGACTACTTCGCGTTCGGGTTCGGCATCCAGGCCGGCATCGCGACGTCGGCATGGGCGAATTGCGGCAGCTTGGCCGAGAGGTCTTCCATGTTCTTGATGTCCTTGTCGACGAGGTCCTTCTGGGTGATCAGCGTCGGCGGTACAATGACGTTGTGGCCGGGATCTTCACCGGCCAACAGCTGCGCCAGCGCACGCACCGAGACCTGGCCGACGACGGCCGGGTTGGTGGCGGCGGTTGCCGCCCAGGCGCTGTCCGGCTCGCGCATCGCGGCGATGTCCGAGGTCGAGATGTCGGCCGAATAGATCTTGATGTCCTTGTTCAGTCCGGCTTCGTCGACCGCGATCTTCACGCCCTTGGCGAATTCGTCATAGGGCGCGAACATCACCTTGATGTCGGGGTGGGCCGATAGCACCGAACGGGCCTGGTTGGCGACCGAATTGGCGATCGGATTGTCGAGCGTGCCGAACATGGCGGCTTCGTTGATGCCCGAATATTTCTTCTTGAATTCGACCCAGGTCTCGTTGCGGCGGTCGAGCGGCGCGATGCCGGCGACATAGACATAGCCGGCCTTCCAGCTCTCGCCATTGTCCTTGACCGCCTGTTCGAGCGCCAGGCGCGCGAGGTCGCGGTCGGATTGCTCGATCTGCGGGATCTTGGGGTTTTCGACATTGACGTCGAAGGCGACGACCTTGATGCCGGCCTCGACCGCGCGCTGGGCGGCGTCCTTCATCGATTCCGTCAGGCCGTGCTGGATGATGATGCCCTGGACGCCGAGCGCGATGGCCTGGTCGACCATGTCCGCCTGAAGCGCCGCGTCCTGGCGGCTGTCGAGCACGCGCAGGTCGACACCGAGTGCCTTGGCCTGCGCCTCGACGCCGGACAGATACGCCTGGAAGAAGTCGCCAGTCGAGAGATAGCGGACCAGCGCTATCTTGACGGCGCCCGGCTTGTCGAACGGCGCCGGCCTGTCCTGCGCCATCGCCGGCAACTGCATAAGCAATGTTGCGCCGGCAAGCCCGAGCGCTGCCTTCCCTAAAAGCCTTCTTGTGATGTTCACGTCGTTTCCTCCACTTGTTGAACCCAAAATGTGACCCGGTCGAACCCCTATCTCCTGCCCCTGCCGGAAAGGGCGAAGGTAAAGACAAGGGCGACCACGAGAACCACGCCCTTGACGAAATCCTGCGTGTAGTAAGGCGCGTTCATCATCGTCAGGCCCTGCAACAGCACGCCGACAAACACCGCGCCGACAGCCGTGCCGAAGGCGTTCGGCTTGGCGGCGCCGAGAACCGCGTAACCGATGAGTGCCGCAGCCACCGCGTCGAGCAACAGATTATTACCCGAGGCGATGTCGCCGCGTCCAAGCCGGGCAGCGAGCAAAATGCCGCCGATCGAGGCAAAAACTCCCGAAATCACATAGGCCCAGATTTTGTATGCCTTGACAGGCGCGCCGGCGAGTTCTGCGGCGCGTTCGTTGCTGCCGACCGCATACATCATGCGCCCGAAACGCGTGTATTCGAGAAAGAACCAGATCAGCACCGCCAGCACGAGCAGGACGACGACCGACACCGGAATGAGGTTCGGGATGAAGAAATCGAAGCGATGGCGGCCAAGCGCCAGGAACGCGGCGCCGAAACTGCCGTTGGCGACCGAGCCGTCGGGCATGGTCATGCCAGTGGCGATCGAACGGCCCTCGGTCGGTATGCGCTGCAGGCCGACAAGCAGGAACATCATGCCGAGCGTCGCCAAAAGGTCCGGAACCCGCATATAGACGATCAGCCAGCCATTGATCAGGCCGACGACGGCGCCGATCACAAGACAGACGACGACCGCCACGACGGCGTTCTGCCCCAGCACCACCATGACATAGGCAGCCGCCATCATGGCGCTGGTGGCGACAGAGCCGATCGACAGGTCGAAGCCGCCGACGACCAGCGTGGCGGTGACGCCGAGCGCCAGAACACCGGTGATGGCGACCGACTGGAAGATGAAGACGGCGCTTTGCGGCGAGACGAAACCATCGGCGGCAACAGCGAAATAGGCGATCAGCCCGAACAACAGAACGATGAAGCCGTAGCGAATAGCATTGTCGCGCAGGATCATTCAGCGCTCCCGCACGCTGGCACCGTCTTTATCCGACCCGAATTCATGCCCTCTCCATTCCAATTCTCATCGTCTTCCCGCTCTCAGGCTGCGCTGTGCAAAGGCCCGCCCGCCACTTCGGCCAGCAGACGCTCGAGATCGACATCGGTATTGCGGTGCTCGCCGACGATCGTCTGCTCCGACATCACCAGGATGCGATCGGCCGTCTCCAGGGCTTCGTCGAGTTCGGTGACGAACAGCAGCGTCGCGCGGCCGTGGGCGCTGGTCCGCAGCTTGGCGGCGATATCGCGTCTGGCCGAGATGTCCACACCTTGAAACGGCTCGTCGAGGATGAAAAGCCTTGCCGCCTGCGACATCCAGCGGGCGACCATCACCTTCTGCTGATTGCCACCGGAAAGCGACGCCATCTCGTCCCTCTCGGAGCGACAGACGATGCCCAACTCCTGGATCTGCTGGCGAGCAATGGCGCGTTCGATACGGCGCTTGAGGACGCCGAGACGCGACATGCGCCTGTGGAACGGCAGGCTGATATTCTCCTGGACGTTGAAGTCGCCGACGATGCCGTTTTCGCCCCGGTCCTTGGCGACGAGAAACACACCGGCGGCAATCGCTTCGCCGGTCGATGCCGGCGCATAGGGTTTCCCGTTCAGCATCATGGTCCCGCCCAGCGGCTGGCGCAGGCCGAACAGCGTCTCGGCGAGCGCGGTCTTGCCGACGCCGACGAGGCCGGTGATGGCAACGACCTCGCCGTCGCCGAGGGTCAGCGAAATCGGCCGGGCGCCTTCTGCAACCCGCAACCCGTCCGTGGCAAAAATTGCTTTGGCCGAATTCCTGGCGACGATCCGCTCGAGCTGGATCTTGCGGCCGAGCATGGCGTTGACCGCACCTTCGTAATCCAGCGGCTTCTTGTCGAAGATGCCTGAGATGACCCCATCGCGCATCGAAATGATGCGATCGGCAAGCCGCCTGATGTCAGACATACGGTGCGAAATGTAGAGGATGGCCACGCCTTGCTGGCGAAGCCGGTCGAGCAATGCGAACAGCCGGTCGGCCTCGGCGCTGGACAGCGAGGAAGTCGGCTCGTCGAGGATCAGCACTTTCGGCCGGTGCGCCATGGCGCGGGCGATCGCCACCATCTGGCGGTCGGCCAGAGAGAGATCGCTGATCCGGGCCTTGAGGTCGATGGCCAGTCCCATGCGGTCGGCCACCGCCTTTGCCTCGCGACGCACCCGGCCTGGATTGAACAGGGTCGGCACGCCGCTGCCGCTCAACCTGTCGAGGGTAAGATTGGTGGCGACGTCGAGGTCGGCGACGACACCGTCATTAATGTTCTGGTGGACGGTGACGACGCCGGCGCGGATCGCCTCCGCCGGCGTTTTCGGGTCGAACTCATGACCGGCAAGCGACATCGAGCCGCCGCCATGGTCGTAGACGCCACTGATGATCTTGACGAGGGTGGATTTGCCGGCGCCGTTGGCGCCCATCAGCACGGTCACTTCGCCGGCATGCAATTCGAGCGAGACGCCGCCAAGCACCTCGATATGGCCAAAGGATTTCCTCAGGCCGTCGACGCGGAACACGGCATCATTGCCCATTCGTTCCTCCCTGACCATGACGCTATGGGCTATATCGGCAATTGTCAACACGATTGACAATTGCCAGCAGGCTTCCTAGCTTGGCCCGACCGCGTTGGCTCCGCTATCATCGGAGCACATGAGCGGGAGGTGAGGATGACTGGGAAATCGCCGTTCGAAGCACTGTCGGTCGAGACACTGGCGGGCCGTCTCGGTGCCAACGAGCCCCTGTGTTCGCAGATCGGCAAGGATACGAGCCAGTGGAAGGTTCGTGAAGTCGGCGATGGCAATCTGAACCTGGTGTTCATCGTCGAGGGTGCTGAGGGTGCGGCCGTCGTCAAGCAGGCCCTGCCCTACGTCCGGCTGGTCGGCGACAGCTGGCCGCTGCCGCTAAAACGCTCCTTCTTCGAATACCATGCGCTGACGCGGCAACAGGCGCGGGCGCCGGGTTCGGTGCCCGATATCTATCACTTCGACGAAGGCCAGGCGCTGATCATCATGGAGTATCTGTCGCCGCACATTATCCTGCGGCGGGCGCTGATCGAAGGCCGGCAATTGCCCAACATCGCGACAGACATCGGCTTGTTCATGGCCCGCACGTTGTTTCGCGGCTCCGACCTGCATATGGCGACCAAGGACCGCAAGGCCGATCTGGCACTGTTCGCCGACAATGTCGAACTCTGCGACATCACCGAGAACCTGGTTTTCTCGGATCCGTATTTCGATGCCAAGATGAACCAGCACACCAGCCCGCAGCTCGATGGCATTGTCGCCGAGCTGCGCGCCGACCGCGACCTCAAGGTCGAGGCGCAGCGCATGAAGCACATCTTCGCTGCCAATGCCGAGACGCTGCTGCATGGCGACCTGCATTCCGGCTCGATCATGGTCACCGACATCGAAACGAGGATGATCGACCCCGAATTCGCCTTCTACGGGCCGATCGCCTTCGACGTCGGCATGCTGCTCGCCAATTTCTGGATGGCGTTCTTCTCGCAGCGCGGCCATGAACAGGACGGAAGCCGCGACGCCATGCGTGACTATCTGCTCGGCGTTACGGTCGAGACATGGTCGGTGTTTCGCGCCGAGTTCTCGCATCTGTGGCGAACCGAGCGTACCGGCATGCTCTACCAGAAGAGCCTGTTCGAAGATCAGGGCGACAGGCTTGGCGCCGAGCAGGCGCTAGACCACATGCTGCATTCGATCTGGACCGATCTGCTCGGCTTTGCCGGCGTCGAGGTTCACCGGCGAATTCTCGGCCTTGCCCACAATGCCGATTTCGAGACCATTGCCGATCCGGATCTGCGCGCCAGATGTGAGGCAAAGGCGCTGAAATTCGGCCGTCACCTCGCCGTCAACCGGCGCCAGATCCACAGCATCGACGAGGTCAACCGGTTGGCCGCGCTGATCGAACGGGAGAGCAGGATTTGAACGTCGGCGACCGCCACTACCGCACCATCTGGCCGAGTGACGACGGGCGTTCGGTGGAGATCATCGACCAGCGCTGGCTGCCGCATGATTTCCGCATCGAAAAGATCGATTCCGTCGCCGGCATCGCCACGGCAATCCGCGACATGTGGGTGCGCGGGGCGCCGCTGATCGGCGTCACCGCGGCCTATGGCGTCGCCATGCAGATGGCCGACGATCCGTCGGATGCAGCACTCGACGCCGTCTGGGCAACCTTGCACGAAACGCGCCCGACGGCGATCAATTTGCGCTGGGCGCTGAACGAAATGCAACGCTTCCTGCTGACGCTTCCCCTGGCAGAACGTGCCGCGGCTGCCTATCGGCGTGCCGGCGAGATCGCCGACGAGGATGTCGGCCTCAACCGCGCCATCGGCGCCCATGGGCTCGAAATCATCAAGGCGATCGCGGCGCGCAAGCAGCCGGGCGAACCGGTCAATATCCTGACCCACTGCAACGCCGGGTGGCTGGCCACGGTCGACTACGGCACCGCCACCGCGCCGATCTATCTGGCGACGGAAGCCGGCATTCCAGTCCATGTCTATGTCGACGAAACACGACCCCGCAACCAGGGTGCCCAATTGACCGCCTGGGAGATGGCCGGCCACGGCGTGCCGCATACGCTGATCGTCGACAATGCCGGCGGCCATCTGATGCAGCGCGGCCAGATCGATATGGTCGTCGTCGGCACCGACAGGACCACCGCCGACGGCGATGTCTGCAATAAGATCGGTACCTATCTCAAGGCGCTTGCCGCCGACGACAACGACGTGCCGTTCTATGTCGCGCTGCCGTCGCCGACGATCGACTGGACTGTGGGCGACGGGCTGGCCGACATCCCGATCGAACAGCGCTCGCCCGACGAGGTCTCACTGGTCTGGGGCAAGACCGCTTCCGGAGAGATCGCCCAGGTCCGCGTATCGCCGGAAGCCACGCCGGCGGCCAATCCGGCCTTCGACGTGACGCCGGCGCGGCTGGTCACCGGCTTGATCACCGAACGCGGTGTCGCTACGGCCTCGCGCGAAGGCCTGAGGGCGATGTTTCCCGAGCGCGGATGATCCGCTTTGCCGAGAGGGCGCTCCGGATTTGCCTGATCTCACGATTTCTTGAACGCGGCACGGTTAAAAACGCCCGTTGCCTGTCCCACATGGACGGCCGTATGCGTAGCGGCGGCGCGGCGCCCAACGCTCGAAGCCGGGGTTGCCCACGGCTCGGCGAGTGAACCAGCGGGATACCGCGATGTCATTCAGACCGTTGCTTGGTGACGGACGGGTTCGGAGCCAGGACGAGAAGTCGGAGCCCCTGCAAACCGCGTCATGGGTCAGCTCCTCGATCGTCTTCGACAACCGGCGGTGGGCGTGCCGGGAGGCGGAGCTCCGCTGGACAGCCCCTCATCATCTGATCGTGCTGACCGAAGAAGGCGGCACGTCCCATACATCCATCCGGCACGAGGCACGATCCCTTTACGACGGAATGGACCGTCCCGGAGCCCTCACCTTCGTCCCGGCAGGCGCGGAACGACAGGGCTTCTATCGCGATGTAAACCTCTCCTATTCAGCCCTGTGGATCGATCCCGATATCGGGCTTCCCGGATGCGAACGCCTGAGGAACCTGCCTATACTGGTAAACAAGAAAGACGCGGTCGTCGCCACGCTCTTGAGTTCGCTTCGTGACGAGATGGCACTCGGCCACAAGCCAGACACTGCCTATGTCGAGCATCTGGTCGCCCTCGTCAGTCTCCGCGTGGCCAACCTGAGCCGGGAGCAACCGCGGTTTGTACGTCACGGCTGTCTCAGCCGCCGGGCACTTGGTCGCGTTCGGGATTACATCGATGCGCATATGAATTCCGACATTTCGCTAAGCGAGCTGGCAGCCGCCGCGGGCATGGCCGTCGACAGTTTTGCGCGTCGCTTCAAGGCGACGACCGGCCTTGCACCCTACGCCTATGTGATCGAGGAACGGGTGCGGCGAGCGGAGGCGCTGCTGCGCGAAACGGGTTTGTCGATCGGTGTCATTGCCTTTCGGCTCGGCTTCTCAAGCCAGAGCCACTTCACCACGACCTTCCGACGTCTGAGGGGCATGACGCCTCGTGCCTATCGGGTGAATTCTTCTCCAGAATCCTGATAGTGCCGCCGGTTTCTTGAAAGAAAGCCGCCGCCCGCACTCCCACCTCCAGTGTCGTTGGGTGACAGAACCCGAGGGTTCGCTCGGGTCAAGTTGCCGTCTGCGCTTCATTGCGACTGGGAGATCATGCATGGCCAAAACGGACAACAGGAGCGGACCGACGCGTCGAATGGTATTGGAAGGCGGTGTTGCGACCGGGGTGCTCCTGGCTACCGGACTACCGGTTGACGCCGAGCCGGCCGAGACCGTCACAGCGGCTGCGTCGTCCTCACCACTACCGACGATGACGATGTCGTTACGGATCAACGCGAAGGATCTTGCCATCGAGCTCGACCCGCGGACGACGCTGCTCGACGCCCTGCGCAACCATCTCGGCCTCACCGGCTCGAAGAAGGGCTGCGACCACGGCCAGTGCGGCGCATGCACGGTGCTCGTCGATGGGCGCCGGATCAATTCCTGCCTGACGCTTGCCGCAATGCATCAAGGCGACGAGATCACCACGGTCGAGGGCCTTGCCGAGGGTGACCGGCTGCATCCGGTCCAGGCCGCCTTCGTCGCCCGCGACGGTTTCCAGTGCGGCTACTGTACGCCAGGCCAGATCTGCTCGGCGGTTGGCATGCTGGGCGAGGCGCGGGCCGGCTGGCCAAGCCATGCGAGCGCCGACGTGGCAGCGGCTTCCGTCGCTCTCACCGATGCCGAGATCCGCGAGCGGATGAGCGGCAACATCTGCCGTTGCGCCGCCTATCCGAACATTGTCGCTGCAATCCGCGACGCGGCAGAGGAGGCATGAGCAATGCAGTCCTTCACTTATGAACGTGCGACGAGTGCTGAGCAGGCGGCGGCCGCGGTTGCGGCCCGGCCGGACGCCAAGTTCATCAGCGGCGGTACCAACCTGCTCGACCTGATGAAGCTCGAGATCGAGCGCCCAGCGCATCTCGTCGACATCAGCCGGCTGCCGCTTGATCGGATCGAGGAGACGGCGGAAGGCGGGCTTCGGGTCGGCGCCCAGGTCCGCAATAGCAATCTCGCCGCCGACCCGCGGGTAAGGTCGCGCTACCCGATGCTCACGCAAGCGCTGCTGGCGGGAGCGTCCGGCCAGATACGCAACAAGGCCTCGACCAGCGGCAATCTCCTGCAGCGCACGCGCTGCCCCTATTTCTACGACCGCAACATGCCCTGCAACAAGCGCCAGCCGGGTTCGGGCTGCGCGGCACTTCAGGGCTTCAACCGCATGCACGCCGTACTCGGCGCGAGCGAAGCCTGCATCGCGGTCCATCCTTCTGACATGGCGGTCGCCATGTCCGGGCTCGACGCCAGGATCGAGACCGTCTCGCCCGGCGGCGAGACCCGTACGACCCCGATCGGCGATTTCCATCGATTGCCCGAGACGATGCCCCAGGTGGAGACCGTGCTCGGCCACGGCGAAATGGTCGTCGCGGTTGTCCTGCCGCCGCCGCCACCCGGCCGGCAGCTTTACCGCAAGGTGCGCGACCGTGCTTCCTACGCCTTCGCGCTGGTGTCCGTGGCAGCAATCGTCGAGAAAGGCGGCGACCGTATTCGAAGTGCTCGGATCGCCATGGGCGGCGTGGCAGCCAAGCCCTGGCGCGCGACGGAGGCGGAGCGCACGCTCGCAGGAGCGTCGGCGTCCGACGGTGCCTTTATCGACGCGGCCGAAGCCGCGCTCGCCGGAGCTGTCGGGCATGGCGCCAATGATTTCAAGATCCCGCTGGCGAAACGGACGATGCGGCACACGCTCGCTGCTGCCGTCGAGAGTGCGTGAGGTGACACGATGACAGAGACGACGACCCCGAACAGCGGTTCCCAGATGCAGGCGACGAGCAGGAGATCGATATGAAACTCACGCGACGCGCCGTTGCCGCCGCGGGTGGCGGCCTTTTTGTTTCTGCCGCAGCAGCTTGGGGCGCCACATCCGACCCGGGAGCTCGTCACGGGCTCGAGGCCGCCGTCGACGCCTTCTTTGCCGGCTGGGCCTCTGGCGACTGGACGGCATTCCTTGATTGTTGCGATGAGACGATGACCTTCCAATTCCCTGTCGGCGAGCAACGAGGCCGACACGGACCACCGGAAGGCAAGCGGGCACTCGCAGCCTGGACCGCCGCGCATCAGGCGCAGGGAAACAGGATCACGAAATCGACCGTCGATCTCAAGCTCTTCGCCGCCGACTGGGTCATCGTCTGCGACCGCGGGAGCGGGACAATCGGTGGCGCGCCCTACACTGGCCTGCATGCGATCCTCATCCGGGCCGGCCCGACAGGGAGGCTGGTCGAATTTCGCGAGTATTTCGGCGAGATCGCCGCGTGAGCTCCGGCCGCCGCGCGACGAACATAAAGGTGCGAGGAAGCGGCGTCGTCGCGGCCTCGATGCTTCCGAACTCCAGATGAAAAATCTTTAGGTGACTTATGAACGAGACCATACCCGGACTGCCCGGCTCCGCCACCCATTCAAGGATGAAACCTCGTCCCGATGCTGGCATCATCGGGAGGCCGATCGACCGCATCGACGGTCCGCTCAAAGTGACGGGCGGCGCCACATACGCTTACGAGAATGAGCTGGATGGTACAGCCTATGGCTACATTCTCGGCGCCTCCGTCGCCAAGGGCCGCATCGCCGAGATCGACACGACCGAAGCCGAACGGGCGCCGGCAGTGCTGCTCGTCATCACGCACCGCAATGCGCCGGCCCAGCCGGATTTCGGCCCAACGGTCACGCCAACGGTGCCGGAGGTCTTCACGCGCCCCCGGCCCGCGCTCAACAGCGATCGAGTACGGTATTACGACGAGCCGGTCGCGCTGGTCGTTGCGGAGACGTTCGAGGCGGCACGCGCTGCTGCGGGCCCCATCAGAGTACGCTATGACGAGGAGCCGGGCCTCTACGATCTACCGGGACATATCGCCGACGCCTACGCGCCAAAGCGGACCAATGCCGGCTTCGAGACCGACAGCGTGGTCGGCGACTTCGAGCGCGCCTTTGCGACGGCGCCGATCAAGATCGATTCCACCTACGGGACCCCCTTCGAACATCACAATCCGATGGAGCCGCATGCGACGCTTGCTGCCTGGTCAGGCAACGAGCTGACGATCCGTACATCGGCGCAGACCCTCGCGAACTTCCGGGCCGGGGTCGCCAGCACGCTTCGCATCCCGCTCGAGCGAGTGCGCATCGTCAGCCCCTTCATCGGCGGAGGCTTCGGTTCCAAGCTGATTGCCCATGCCGACACGATCCTGGCCGCACTTGCAGCGCAGGTGCTGCAGCGCCCCGTGAAGATCGCGCTGACGCGACAACAGATGTTCGCCAATGCCGGTCATCGCGCAGAGATGGTCCAACAGGTACGTCTCGGCGCGGACACTGACGGGCGGCTCACCGGGATCGCGCACGATGTCTGGTCCGCAACGTCCAGCTTCGAGGAGTACTGCGAACAAACGGCAGTTTTTGCGCGCTCGCTCTACGCCGCGCCGAACCGTCTCACCCGCCATCGCCTGGTTCCGCTGGACATCAACCGCGGCGAATGGATGCGCTCGCCCGGCGAAGCGCCCGGCATGCTGGCTTTCGAATGCGCCATGGATGAGCTCGCCGAGCGCGCCGGTCTGGACCCGATCGAACTCAGGATCCGCAACGAACCGGCACAGGATCCCGAGCGCGGCGTGCCGTTCTCCACCCGCAATCTCGTCGCCTGCATGGAGGAAGGCGCCCGCCGTTTCGGCTGGGAGCGGAGAAACCCGACACCGGGCCGAACTCGGGAGGGCCGCAAGCTTATCGGCCACGGCATGGCGGCGGCGATCCGTCCGAACTATATCGGCGCGGCGACGGCGCGGGTTGCGATCGACCGGGACTGTCGGGTGACGGCGCGGCTCGACATGACCGATATTGGGACCGGCACCTATACGATCCTGACCCAGATTGCCGCCGAGAGCCTCGGCCTGCCGATCTCGTCCGTCAAGGTGGAGCTCGGCGACAGCCGCTTCCCGCGTACCGCCGGCTCCGGCGGGTCCTGGGGCGCAGCAAGTGCGGGTTCGGCCTTGTATAATGCGTGCAACGTCCTCAAGGAACGGATCCTGGAGGCGGCGCAGTCGAACGAAGCCTCGCCGTTGCGCGGCGCGAACGCCACCGAGGCAAGCTTTGCCGACGGCGAGGTCAGGGTCGGCCAGCGATCGGCGAGCCTGGCCGATCTTATCCGAGGGATCTCTCCCGACGGGCTCGAAGCCGAAGGCTCCGTAGCCGCGGGCGCCACCACCCAGTCATACAAGACCTATTCGCAGCATTCCTATGGCGCGCATTTCGCAGAGGTCGCTGTCGATTGCGATACCGGTGAAATCCGGATGCGCCGGATGCTGGCTGTGATCGGCGCGGGCCGTATCCTCAACGCCAAGACCGCGCGCTCGCAAATCATCGGCGGCATGACCTGGGGGATCGGTGCAGCGCTGATGGAGCAGACGGTGCTCGACCCGCGCTACGGCCACTTCGTCAATCACGATCTTGCCGAGTATCATGTGCCGGTCAATGGCGATGTCCCCGATATGGAGGTCGCCTTCCTCGAGGAAGACGACGACAAGGCCAACCCGCTTGGCGCAAAGGCTCTCGGCGAGCTCGGCGTGTGCGGTGCGGGGGCTGCTGTCGCCAACGCCGTTTACAACGCGGCCGGCGTGCGAGTGCGTGAATTTCCCATCACCTTGGACAAGGTGCTGCCTGCCTTACCGGTGATCGCCATTTGACGCTCTCCTCCCTCGCCCTCAACGGTGACCAGGTCGAAACGAATCGCTATTTCTGCGCCATCGACGACGACGCCGGTGGTTGACAGCGCTTTCCGGCCCTTCCATACAAACGCCGTCAATGTTCTCAGGGCGGGGTGAAAGTCCCCACCGGCGGTAAGGGTCTCGGCCCAAGCCCGCGAGCGCTTTCCGGTTAGCCGGAGGGGTCAGCAGATCCGGTGTGATTCCGGAGCCGACGGTCACAGTCCGGATGGAAGAGAACGAAATGGAAGACGGTCCGCTTTCGCGGTTCGGACTCCGTATCGTGCGTCCTGATTCTGGTTCGAAACGGAAGGATGGACCCATGAATCAGCATTCCCACAACGACTATGAAACGATCCGCGTTGCCGTCATTCGCGCGCGTTGGCATGCCGATATCGTCGACCAATGCGTTGAAGCATTCGAGGCGGAACTGGCGGTTCTCGGAGAGAAACGCTTTGCCGTCGATGTCTTCGATGTGCCTGGCGCTTATGAGATTCCCCTGCATGCAAAGACGCTTGCCGTGACCGGCCGCTATGCCGCTATCCTCGGCGCCGCGTTCGTCGTCAATGGCGGCATCTACCGGCACGAGTTTGTTGCAAGCGCGGTCATCGACGGGATGATGAATGTGCAATTGTCGACTGGCGTGCCGGTGCTTTCGGCGGTGCTGACGCCGCACAACTACCATGACAGCGCGGACCATCACCGCTTCTTCTTCGAGCATTTCAAGGTCAAGGGCAAAGAGGCGGCCAGTGCCTGCGTGCAACTGCTGGCAGCACGCGAACACATCGCGGCGTGAAACCTCCACCGCCGGGTGGAAATCCCGGTAAGGCGCTGTAGTATCTCACGAAGCAGGAGGATGCCGGTGCAGACCAAGAAGATCATCAATGACGGCAATCGCTCCGTCGACGAGATGCTGGAGGGCATCCTGGCTGCGCATCCGCGCCACCTCAGAAGCGCGGACGGCAGTCCGCGCGCCATTATCGCCCGCGACGGACCGCGCCCAGACAAGGTCGGCCTTGTCATCGGCGGCGGCTCGGGCCATGAGCCGACCTTCCTCGGCTTCGTCGGCAAGGGGCTGGCTGACGCGGCCGCGATCGGCAATGTCTTCGCCTCGCCGCCGCCGGACCCGATCCTCGAATGCGCCAAGGCGGCCAGCGGTGGCGCCGGCGTGCTGTTCATGTACGGCAACTATGCCGGCGACGTGATGAACTTCGACATGGCCGCCGAAATGGCGGCAATGGACGACATCGAGGTGCGTACCGTGCTGACCACCGACGATGTCGCCTCGGCGCCACGCGACCAGAGGCAGAAGCGACGCGGCGTCGCCGGCAATTTCTTCATCTTCAAGGCCGCCGGTGCCGCCTGCGACCGAATGCTCTCTTTCGACGAGTGCGAGCGCATCGCCAGGAAGGCCAACGATCACACCTTCACCATGGGCGTGGCGCTGTCGCCCTGCTCCTTGCCGCAGACCCGCCGGCCCAATTTCGAGATCGGACCGGACGAGATGGAGATCGGCATGGGCATCCATGGCGAGCCAGGCATCGCGCGCGGAAAATTGAAAACCGCCGACGAGATCACAGACGAGATGCTGGACAATATCCTCGACGAGATGGCGCCGGCGCGCGGCGACAAGGTCGCGGTGCTGGTCGATTCGCTCGGCTCGACGCCGCTGATGGAACTCTACATCATGAATCGGCGGGTCAAGCAGAGGCTCGACGAGATCGGCGTTTCCGTCCACGCGACCTGGGTCGGCAATTACTGCACCTCTCTCGAAATGGCCGGCGCCTCGGTGACGCTGATGCATCTCGACGGCGAGTTGCAGGCGATGCTCGACCATCCTTGCGACTGCGCCATGTTCCGCGCCGGCTGAGAAAGCATCATGACCTCGATCGATTCAGTCGGCTTGAAAAGAATGTTCGATGAGATCGCGGCGGCGATCGACGCCGACAAGGACAGGCTCTGCCAACTCGACGGCGTAATCGGCGACGCCGACCATGGCATCGCCATGGCACTAGGCTTCAGTGCTGCGCGCGATGCACTAGCGCAACTCGACCTCGCGGCGACCGAGCCGACGGCGCTGCTCAACACTGCGGCGAAATCCTTCCTCAACGCGGTCGGCGCCTCGTCAGGCCCGCTCTATGCGACCGCCTTCATGCGCGGTGCCGCCGCCGTCAAAGGCAAGGCAATTCTGGAGGACGCTGACATCATCGCCATGCTCCGGGCGATGGCGCAAGGCATCCAGGATCGCGGCAAGGCCGAGCTCGGCGAAAAGACCATGGTCGACGCCTGGCTGCCGGCGGCGCAAGCAGCGGGTGCCGCGCAGGAAGCCGGCAAGAGCCTGTCCGAGAGCCTGGAGGCTGCACTTGCAGCGGCCGAACGAGGTGCCGAGGCGACCAAGGACATGATCGCCGCCAAGGGCCGCTCATCGCGGCTCGGCGAGCGCTCGCTCGGGCATATGGACCCCGGCGCCGCGTCGGCCGTGACGATCATCAGGGCGATGCGGAACAGTCTGGCTTAGCCCCGCTTCGCCGCGTCGAGCCTGTCGATGGCCTGGACATTGCCGGCCGATGGTCCCTTCTCATCGAATTCCGATGCGAGCCAGGCGTCGACGATCGACTTGGCCAGTTCCGGGCCGATGACGCGCGCGCCCATGGTGATGATCTGGGCGTTGTTGGATTTCGCGGCGCGCTCTGCCGAATAGGTGTCGTGGGTGAGTGCGGCGCGAATGCCGGGCACCTTGTTGGCGGATATGGATACGCCGATGCCGGTGCCGCAAAACAGGATGCCGCGATCGTTTTCGCCGTCCAGGATGGTCTGCGCGAGCTTCTGTGACAGGTCGGCATAGTAGCCCGACTGGCTGAGGTCGCTAACCGTGAGGCCGGGCTTGGTAGCGAGGTGAGCGGCAATGACGTCGAGCAGCGGCTTGCCGGCGCTATCAGCTCCAATGGCAATTTTCATGTTCCGTTTCCTTCCTGTTTGATGATTCAGATCGCCGCCGAGGCGCGCTTGAGGATGTCGACATAGCCGTCCGCCTGCCAGGCCGAGCGGCCGATGAACAAGCCGTCGATGTTGGGCTGGCCGACCAGTTCGGCGGCATTTTGCGGATTGACGCTGCCGCCATAAAGCACCGGCGGCACCATCGGCAGCAGGTCGCGTGCGATTTTCTTGATTAGCGCCTGCTGCCTGTCGGCATAGTCCGAACTGGCCGGCACGCCCTTGTCGCCGATCGCCCAGACGGGCTCATAGGCAAACAGGATCGTCGCCGCCTTCGCCGCGCCTTCGAGAAACTGCAGCGCGCCGTGCACCTGCAAGGCCAGCACCGCAGCGGCCTGCCCGCTGTCGCGTTGAGCCAAGGTCTCGCCGACGCAGATGAGTGGCACGAGACCGTGCTTCACCGCCGCCGCAGTCTTCAGCCCGACAGCCTTGTCGGTCTCGCCGAAATGCTCGCGCCGTTCGCTGTGGCCGAGCTCGACCATGTCGAGCCCGCAGTCTTTCAGCATGACCGGCGAGATCTCGCCGGTCCAGGCGCCGGCGTCGGTCCAATGCATGTTCTGCGCGCCGACCTTGATGCGCGTCGGCGACAGCGCTTTCTTGACCTCGCGGATCGCCGTGAAGGGCGGGATGACGAAAGGCTGGATGCGCTCGTCGAAACCGGGGACGAACTCCGCCAGCGCCTCGGCGAAAGCCATCGCCTCGGCGAGCGTCTTGTTCATTTTCCAGCTGGTGCCGACCCAATAAACCATGCGTGCCCTCCTATTCTGCGATCACTGTCAGCGAAACGCCGGCACCATCCAGCGCGGCGCGCATCTGCGGCTGCGGCTCGCGGCCGGTGAAGACCGTGTCAAAGGCCTTGAGATCTGTCAGGAAGTGCAAGGCAGTGCGGCCGAATTTCCCATGATCGACCAGCAGATATTTGCGCGCTGCTGCGGCCATCATCAGCCGTTTGGTCTGGACCACTTCCTGATCCTGGTGAAAGGCAGAGGCACCATGGATGGCCGATGACGACAGGAACGCGACATCGGCGCGCAATGATTTCAGCGTGTCCTCGGCGAGCAGGCCGAAGAAGCCGTGAAACTTCTTGTTGTATTGGCCGCCGAGCGCAATCAGGTTGATGCCGGCAACGCCCGCCAAATCCTGGATGACAGCCAGATTGTTCGAGATCACCGTCAGCGGACGCAGATCGGCAAGATGCCGAGCAACGCCGCCCGCGGTTGAGCCGTCGTCGATGATCACCGTCTGACCCGGTTCGATCATCGTCACGGCAGCGGCGGCGATGCGCTTCTTTTCGTCGCCGGCCAGCCGCTGGCGGTAGCGGAAATCGCTCTCGAAAAGGCTGCTCGGCTGGATCGAGGCGCCGCCGCGCACCTTGCGCAGGAAGCCGCTTTCCTCGAGCTCGTCGAGGTCGCGGTGGACAGTCATCTTTGACACGCCGAAGCGTGAGGCAAGATCGTCGACACTGGCGGTGCCGATGTCCATCAGAAAATCCATGATGCCTTGCCGACGGCCGTCGCTCTTCATTTCCGCGGCTTCCTCGTGCAATCCGGTTCCGAGATATAACAGCAAACGTCGCACAAGCCACCAAATTTTTTGTGATAATGTTATATCTCCATGGGATATCATGACGCTTCTGCTCGCGTCCTGTAACAAGAATTGCTGCCGGCCGAGCGCCCAGCGGTTGCGGTGCCGCGGAAATCCGGCCAGAAGCATCAGGGGCTCGACGACAACCGAACGGCCCGCAAACACTGGCTCGAAACCGGATACGGGAGACTACTGAGTGGCTCGCATCACACTGAGACAATTGCTCGATCATGCCGCCGAATACGGCTACGGCGTGCCTGCCTTCAACATGAACAATATGGAACAGGGCCTCGCCATCATGGAGGCAGCCGAGGAGACCAAATCGCCGGTTATCCTGCAGGCGAGCCGCGGCGCGCGAGCCTACGCCAACGATGTGGTGCTGGCCAAGCTGATCGACGCGCTGGTCGAAATCCATCCCGATATCCCGGTCTGCATGCATCTCGACCATGGCAACAACGAAGCGACCTGCGTCACCGCGATCCAGCACGGCTTCACCTCCGTGATGATGGACGGATCGCTGAGGGAAGACGGCAAGACGCCGGCCGACTACGCCTATAATTCCGGCATCACCCGCCGCGTCGTCGACATGGCGCATTGGGGCGGCGTCTCGGTGGAAGGCGAGATCGGCGTCCTTGGATCGCTTGAGATGGGCGGCGGCGAGCAGGAAGACGGCCATGGCGTCGAGGGCGTCATCAGCCACGACCAGCTGCTGACCGACCCGGTGCAGGCCGAACAATTCGTGCGCGACACCCGTGTCGATGCGCTGGCCGTCGCCATGGGCACCAGCCACGGCGCCTACAAGTTCAGCCGCAAGCCGGACGGCGCTGTGCTGGCCATGAACGTCATCGAGGAAATCCACCGCCGTCTGCCGAGCATGCATCTCGTCATGCACGGCTCGTCCTCGGTGCCAGAGGAGTTGCAGGAGATCATCAACAAATATGGCGGCCAGATGAAGCCGACATGGGGCGTGCCGGTCGAAGAGATCCAGCGCGGCATCAAGCACGGGGTGCGCAAGATCAATATCGATACCGACAACCGCATGGCGCTGACCGGCGCAATCCGCAAGGTGCTGACCGAGAACCCGAGCGAATTCGATCCGCGCAAATATCTGACGCCGGCAATGGCCGCGATGCGGAAGCTGTGCAAGGAGCGCTTCGAGCAGTTCGGCACCGCCGGCAACGCACCGAAGATCAAGCCGCTGCCGCTGTCGGAAATGGCCAAGCGCTACAAGTCCGGAAGCCTCGATCCGAAATTTGGCTGACGTATTCCGGTTCTGAGCAGGAGCTGCCTCAGCTCCTGCTCATCCGATCATGCTCGCGGCAAGAGATCGGCCCTGCCGGTCTCGATAAATGGTGCCCAGTAGTCGACCGACTCGCGGATCATGGCGATGACCTCGTGGTCGACGGGCTCGCGCTCGCGGAACGACAATTCCAGGCAGATCTCGTTGTCGACGCCGCCGCCGCGACGCACTGTCTGAAGGAGCTTTTCCGGCGTGATACGGCCGTCGTTGTTGTAGGTCGCAGTGAACGGCCAATGGCCGCCCTTGTTCATCGACGACTGCTTGACGTGGATGATCGGCGATTGCCTGGGAAAGGCTTCGGCCCAGGCATAAGGGTCGGTGTCCGCCGGATTGCTCGAGGTCACGTCGCCATGGTCGATGTCGACCATCATCTTGAGCGGGACGGCCATGCCGGCCGCTTCGATCTCGCGCTGCAGTGCCCGGCAGCTTTCGATCGTATGGCCGAATTCGCGGCCGACCGACATCGGCTCCCAGAACAGGTAGGTCAAGCCGGCTGCTTTGGCATGCTCGGCGACCTCGCGCCAGCATTCCAGCGCGATGTCGAAAAGCCGCGCGCGACGTTCAGGATTGTCGTAATCCCGGTGGGTGAAGATCGCGAATTGCGTGCCCATGCCCGCGGCGCCGAGCTCGGCCGAAACTTCTGAAAAGGTCTTGAACCAGTCGACGTAGTAGCGCCGCACGTCGGCATCGGGATGGCCGAAATGATTGAGCCGGCCGTAAGGGCCGGTCATCGCGGAGGTCACGCGCACACCGGTGCGGTTGAGCGCGGAGCGGAACAGGCGGACGAATTTGGCGATCGTCGCCGCCGGCCAGCCGGGATTGACGAATTCATGGGTGAGTTGGACGTCCCTGATACCGATCTGATAGGCGATCGCGTCGATCAGGTCGTCCGGCTCCGCAAAGCGGTTGACCAGCGGATTGGTGTTGAGCGAAAGCGTAAAGGCCATCAGCCGGCCTTTGCCAGCCGGCTCGAGCACCAGTCCTCGAAGGCGGTTCTTTCCGCGGCGGACAGATGCAGGCCGTGCTTGGTGCGCCTTTCGAGAATATCGGCGGCGGTCTCGGCCCATTCATGCTCGAACAGGTAATTGGCTTCGCGCTCGAAAAAATCCTTGCCGAAGCGCCGGCCCAGTTCGGCGAGCGAGGTGGCCGCGCCGACCAGATCGCGCGTCCTTGTGCCGTAGAGCCTGCCGTAATGCTTGACCAGCGATGCCGGCATCCAGGGAAATTCATGGCCGAGGTCGCCCAGAAACTGCTCGAAATCGGCATTGGCGATATCGCCGCCCGGCAGGTGCCCTTTCGAGGTCCACGGCTTGCCCATTTTCGGAAAGAACGGGGCGATACGGTCGAGCGCGTGCTCGGCCAATTTGCGGAAGGTGGTGATCTTGCCGCCGAAGACCGAAAGCAGCGGCGCCTGCCCAGCCGGTGCGTCGAGTTCGAATATGTAATCGCGGGTCACCGCGCTCGGATTGTCGGCATTGTCGTCATAGAGCGGCCTGACGCCGGAAAACGAGTAGACGACGTCGCTTCGTGCGAGCTGGCGCTTGAAGTAGCGATTGACTGCCTTGATCAGGTAATCGATCTCGCTCGCATCGGCGGTCACGTCCTCCGGCCGCCCGTCATAGGGAATGTCAGTGGTGCCGATCAGCGCCAGATCGTTCTGATAGGGATTGATGAAGATCACCCGCTTGTCGCTGTTCTGAACGAGATAGGCCTGCCGCCCTTCCCAGAATTTTGGCACGACGATGTGGCTGCCCTTGACCAGGCGCACGTTGCGCCTGGAATTCTGGCCGGCGACGCGGTTGATGACGTCGTCGACCCAGGGTCCGGCGGCGTTGATCAGCGCCCGTGCCCGGACTGTGGTCCTGACGCCGGTTCGACCGTCGCGCATCTCGATCGACCACAGGCCGTTTTCGCGACGGGCGGCTATGCAGGCGGTGCGGGTGAATATCCTGGCTCCGCGCTCAGCGGCGTCGAGCGCGTCGATGACGACCAGGCGAGCGTCATCGACCCAGCAGTCAGAATATTCGAAGCCGCGCTTGAAGGCGTCCTTGATCGGCGCGCCTTCGGGCGCGGTGCGCAGGTCGAGCGTACGCGTGGCCGGCAGCCGCTTGCGGCCGCCAAGATGGTCGTAGAGGAACAGGCCGAGCCGGACCAGCCAGGCCGGCCGGTCATCGGGGCTGTGCGGCAGCACGAAGCGCATCGGCCAGATGATGTGCGGCGCGGATTCGAGCAGCACCTCGCGTTCGATCAGCGCCTCCCGCACCAAGCGGAACTCGTAATATTCGAGATAGCGCAAACCGCCATGAACGAGCTTTCCCGATCGCGAACTGGTGCCCTCGGCGAGATCGTCTTTTTCGCAAAGAATGACCGACAGCCCCCGGCCTGCCGCATCGCGCGCGATACCGGCGCCATTGACGCCGCCGCCGATGACGAAGAGGTCGACGATTTCGGTTTCACCGCTCATCTCGCTCTATGCCCTGTCGTCAGCATGGATTGACCGGAGGCAGACCGGCGATGAAGCGGCGCACTTCCTCGGCCGCCTGCTCGGCCGCGTAGGTCACGGTGCGTACCGACGCGCCGGCGATATGCGGCGTCAGCGTCACGTTCGGCAGTTGCAACAGCGGCCAGTCGGCAGGCACTGGCTCGACGGCGAACGTCTCCAGCATAGCACTGCCGATGTGTCCCGAGACGAGCGCCTCGTAGAGCGCATCGTAGTCGACCAGCGGTCCGCGCGCGGTATTGACGAAGATCACGCCGGGCTTCATCCGGGCGATGGCGTCCTTGCCGATCAGGCCGCGCGTCTCCTCGGTGACCCGGGAATGCAGCGTGACCACATCGGAGCGCGATAGGAGATCGTCCAGCGCAACCAGTTCGACCCCGGCATTGCGGTCCTCGGCGTTCAATTGCACATAGGGATCGCAGACCAGGATGCGGCAGCCGAAGGCGCGCAGCAGCCGTACCAGCCTGGTGCCGATATTGCCGTAGCCGATGACGCCGACGGTCATTTCGTTGAGCTCGCGGCCGGTACGGTCGGCGCGGTAGAGATCGCCGCGCCACTCGCCCTTGCGCAAGGCTTCGTGGCCGACGCGGATCAGCCGCGTTTCGGCGAGAATGGCGCCGATGGTGAACTCGGCTACGGCGCTGGCATTGCGGCCGGGCACATTGACAACGGTAATGCCGTGGGCCTTGGCGGCGGCCATGTCGATGTTGATCGGTCCGCCGCGCGAGACCGCAACCAGCTTGAGCGTGGGCAGGCGCTGCATCATGCTTTCGGAGAGCGGCGCAAGCTGGGTGACGAAGATTTCGGCGTCGCCGATGAAATCCACCACCTCGTCGGGATCGCCGAAATACTCCTTGACCTTGTCCAGACCAAGCGCGGCATTGCCGAATTGCATCGGCTCGTCGGGCCAAGCGGTCTCAATGCTGCGGATGTCGAGATTGTCGCCGCAGGCCGCCTCGATTTTCTCGCGAAACACTTCCGGAAGCATGAAGCGGTCGCCGATGATCGCAATTTTCTTGGGCATGCTCTTCTCAATTCACGTCGGTTTGCCTGGACGCGGCCATCGAGCGCCAGACCGGCCGCAGCGCCTCATGCGCCAATGTGTAGGACGGAGCCATCGCCTCATAGGCAGCGGCAAGTTTCCGATCGCTGGGTTCGGCCGTACGGAGCAAAGGCGTGACCCATTCGCTGACGCAATCGTCCATCGATGCGTATTGGCCGACGCAGACCGCAGCAATCATTGCGGCGCCCGCAGCACCGGCCTCCTCGCGTTCGCTGGTGCGAATGTCGGCTCCGACCGCAGCACCCAGGATCTTGCGCAGAGCCGGGCTCCTGGCCGCTCCGCCGGTCAGGCGGATTTCCTTGGGCAGTGGCCCCATGGCGGCGTAGCAATCGCGTGCCGCGAAAGCCAGCCCCTCGAACACCGCGCGGACCATGTCGGCATAGCCGTGCCTGGACGAAATGCCGATGAAGCCGGCCCTGGCATTGGCATCGACGAACGGCCCGCGCTCGCCGGCCTCCGAGACATAGGGCTGGTAGAGCAGCGAGCCTGGCTCGGACGACGATATCCACTGGTCGACCAGCGCGATCATCTCGCCATTGGTCCGCGTAATACCTTGCGAGGCGAGAATGCCGGAGGCGAGGCCAAGGACCCAGTCGATATTGAGCGTTGCCGCCATGTTCGACTGCATCTGCGCAAAGACGCCGGGTGCCGGCATCGTCATCGTGTAGCCGGTTGCAGCCTCGTTGAGCAGAACCTCGTCCGGCGTTTCGGCAAGCCGCATATGCATTCCGGTGGAGCCGATGATCGAGCATCCCGGCTTGCGTTCGCGATCGAACAGGCCGGCGCCGAGCGCCGTGCAGGCGACATCGACATAGGCCAGAACGACCGGTGTGCCGGCGAGCAGGCCAGTCGCATCGGCTGCTGCCACCGACAGCGAGGTGCTTTGCCTGGTGCCATCGACGATGGGCGGCAACAGATGCCGGAGATCGGTGACGCCGAGTACCTCGAGCACATCATCGCAATAGCCGCGCGTGCGGAAGTCGCCGAAGGTGAAGGTGCCCTCGGACGGGTCGGTGGCGCGGTGGCCGGTCAACTTGAAATAGAGCCAGTCCTTGCAGTGGAACGCCGTCGCTGCATTGGCAAGCATCGCGGGCATGTGGCGCTTCATGAACACGAACTGCGATCCCTGCTGGCAGGCAGCGAGCCCGCTGCCGGTCTTTTCGAAGCGCAGCCGGTCCTCCGGCCGCGCGCGGATCTCCTCGACGACCGCGGCAGCGCGCGCGTCGAGCCACAGCCAGCCCTTGGCAACCGGCTCGCCATCCTTGTCGATCAGCCAGGTACCGTCGCCCTGCCCGGTCACGGCGATGGCAATGGTCCGGCTGGCGAGATCCGGCACCTTATCGGCAAGCTCGCGCAAGGTCGTCGCGGTATCGGCCCAGGTGCGTGTCAGGTCCTGCTCGGCGCCGCCGCCCGGCAGTGTCTCGTATTTATTGGGCAGCGCGGCGGACGCGATCTGCCTGCCCGCCGTGTCGAAGGCGACGGATTTTATGACAGACGTGCCGGCGTCGATGCCGATCAGCACATCCTGCATCAAGCAAGCTCCGTGCCGTGCGAAATGGCATTGCCGCTCGCCTGATCGAAGACGTGAAGGTTTTTCGGATCGATGCTGATCTTGATCGGCGCGCCAAGCTCCAAGCGGGTTCGGTCATGTTCGACCAGGACCAGCGAACCGCCGGCGAAATCGGCGGCGATATGGGTCTGGTCGCCGAGCCATTGATTGGCCGAAACCGTCGCCGGCACACCATCCTTCGAGCGGCGGACCGCATAGGGCCTGACGCCGATGACGACGCGCTGCCGGTTGAGCAATTCGTCGCGAACCGGGCCGCTGAACGCATCCTTGTCGTAGTCGAGCGAAAGCCCGTCGGGCAGCTTGAGACTGATCTTGCCGGCAGCCGTGCCGACATAGGCCTCGAAGACATTCATCGGCGGCTCGCCAACGAAGGTGCCGGTGAACAGGTTTGCCGGCCGCTCCTTGAGCCTGTCAGGCGTATCGAACTGCTGCAGCACGCCGCCCTCCATGACGGCGATGCGGTCGGCCAGCGCATTGGCCTCGGTCTGGTCGTGGGTGACCAGGATCGCGGTCAGGCCGCGCTCCTTGATGAAATGCTTGATGCGGCCGCGCAGCACGGCGCGAAGCTGCGGCTCGAGCTGGCCCATCGGCTCGTCCAGCAGATGCAGGTCGGCCTCGCGGATCAGCGCCCGGCCGAGGCTGGCGCGCTGCTGCTGGCCACCGGAGATCGAGCTCGGATAGCGCTCGAGAATGTCCTCGATCTCAAGCAACTTGGCGATATTGGCAACCTTTGCATCGACCGCACTCTTCGCCAGCCTGGCAGCCTTGAGGGCGAAGGCCATGTTCTCGCGCACGGTCAGCGGCGGATAGAGCGAATAGCCCTCGAAGGCCATCGCGACGTTGCGCTTGACCGGAGGCAGCATGTGCACTTTGCGGCCGGCAACCGAGATGCTACCGCGCGAGACCTCTTCGAAGCCTGCGATCATGCGCAACGTCGACGTCTTGCCGCAGCCGGACGAGCCGAGCAGCGCCACGATCTCGCCCTTGGCGATTTCCATCGTCAGGTTCTTGACGGCGTGCACGCCGCGATCAATCGGGCCGTAGAACTTGTCGACGCCCGAAACGGTGATTGCGCTCGGGCTCATGCCGCTTCTCCACTGCGCAAATTGACGACGTTTTTCGAGCCGATGCGCTCGCCGCTTGTGCGATCGAACAGCAGGGCGCTTTTGCTGTCGACGGCGATGTAGACCTTGCCCTCGGATTGGCCCGGTGTCCCGGACGGACGCGAAACCAGGATTTCACGGCCGCGCACGGTGCGCACCAGCGTGACGATCTTCTCGTTGAGCGGCGTCTCGGCCTCGACCGTCACCGGGATGGCGCCGGGCGTGCGTTCATCGACAAACGCCAGCGCCTCCGGCCGCAGCCCGATCACGCAGTCGCGGCCGACCGCCGCCTCATGCGCGCCGGCAAGATGGACCTGGACGTTGGACAGGCCGACATAGATGCCCTTGGCGTCCCGCGCCGGCTTGACGTCCAGAAGGTTGATGGTCGGGTCGCCGAACAGCCGGGCAATCTCGACGTTGGCCGGCTCGCGATAGATCTGCTCGGGCGTGCCGAGCTGTTTGACGACGCCCTGCGACATCACCGCGATGCGGTCGCCGAGCGCCATCGCTTCCTTGTAGTCCTGGGTGACATAGATGACGGTCGCGCCACGATCCGCCAGCAGTCTTGGCAATTCCAGCCGCATTTCGAAGCGCAATTTGGCATCGACGTTGCGCAAGGGATCATCGAGCAGCAGCAGCGGCGGCGAGCCGACCAGGGCGCGGGCAAGTGCGGTGCGTTGCTTCTGGCCGTTGGACAGCGCCCGTGGCTTGTGGCTGAGCACATGGCCGATTTTCAACAGCTTGGCGACGCTCTCGACGCCGGTCTTTATCGTGCCTTGCGATGAGTGCTTCGCCTGCAGCGGCGTCGCAATGTTATCGAACGCCGTCATATGCGGGAACAGCGCGAAGTTCTGAAATGCCATGCCGACGCCGCGGAACTCGGCGTCGAGATCGGTCATGTCCTCGCCGCCGATGAGTATCTTTCCCTCGTCGGGGTCGATGACGCCGGCCACCAGCCGCAGCAGCACGGTCTTGCCGGCGCCGGACGGCCCGAACAGGACCAGCGTTTCGCCGTCGGCGACGGTCAGCGACAGATTGTCGAGAACAGTCTGGCTTTTATAGCGCTTGACGATGTTTCGCAGTTCGAGGCTTGCCATCGGACTATCCTTTCACCGCGCCAAGCGACAGGCCTTCGACGAGATAGCGTTGCGCATAGAGCGCGAGCGCCAGCGTTGGCGTGATCGACAGCACGATCGCCGCCGAGATCTGGCCGTACTGGATGCCCGAGGAGGTGATGAAGGCGAGCGCGCCGACCGTCACCGGCTGCTTGTCGGCCGAGGCGAGCACCAGCGCAAAAACGAAATTGTTCCAGGCAAAGATGAAGGCGAGCAGACCGGCAGCGGCAATGCCTGGGCCGGCGAGCGGCAGCGCGATCTTGCGGAAGGTGGCAAACCAGGAATGTCCGGCAATGCGGTAGGCGTATTCGATGTCGGCGGGAATGTCCTCGAAATAGCCGCGCACGATCCACAGGATCAACGGCAGGCAGATCAGCTGATAGACCCAGATCAGCCCGATATAGGTGTTGGCCAGCCCGAGCTTCTGGAAATAGAGGGTGAGCGGCAGGAGCACCAGCAGCGCCGGCGCAAACCGGAACGACAGCAGCGTAAAGGCAATGTCCTCCGAGCCGCGGAATTTGTGCCGCGCAAAGGCGTAGGCCGCCGGAACGCCGAGCAGCAACGCGACGGCAACCGAGGTGACCGACAGGAAGACGGAATTCCAGAGGTTGCGCATGAAGGCGATATCGAGCGTGCCGGCCGCCGTCATCAGCTTGCCGGTGATCAAGGCAGTGTAGTTGGCGAGCGTCGGCTCGAAGACAAGCTGCGGCGGAATCCGCAGGATTGTCTCGTTGGTCTGGAACGACATCATCAGGATCCAGACGATCGGGAACATGAAGAAGATCACGACCAGCGCCAGGGCAATGCCGCGCAGGATGCGTTCGAGAAGCGAGGTGTGTTCCACGCCAGCCTCCTATGCCTGGCCGCGGGCGCGTTCGCGCAGCCGCAGCCAGTTCTTGATGAAAATGTTCGAGAGGAAATAGGTGATCGCCCACAGGATGATCATCAGTGCCGCCGAGCGGCCGACATTGGTCGACTGGAAGAAATTGAGATAGGCCTCGACCTGGAACACGGTCAGCGTGTCGCCCGGACCGCCCTGCGTCATGGCGTAGATGATGTCGAACTGCTGGATGGAATCAAGCAGGCGGAACAGGGTCGCCGTCAGGATGTAGGGGGTCAGCATCGGCAGTGTGATGCGGAAGAAGACGAAGCTGCGTGGCACGCCGTCGAGTGCTGCCGCCTCGAAGGGCTGCGTCGGCAGGCTGCGCAGGCCTGCAAGCAGCAGGATCATGATGAAGGGCGTGTAGACCCAAATGTCGACGAGCACGACGGTGAGCAGCGCCGTCGACGGAGACGAGGCCCAGCGGAAATCCTGCAACCCGATCAGGCTGGCGAGATAGCTGAGCACGCCGAAACCGGGATTGGTCATCAGCTTCCACATCAGCGCGGCGAGCGCCGGCGCCGTCATCAGCGGCATCAGCAGCATGATCGAGATGAAGTTGTTCAGCGTCGAGCGCTTCTGCAGCAGCATGGCGATGCCGAGACCGAGAAGCAGCTCGAGCACGACGGTGATGCCGGCGTAGAGCAGCGACACCTGCAACGTGTTCCAGAACTTCGGATCGGTGAAGAAAGAGATATAGTTGTCGCCCCAGTTGAACTGCCGCGCCCAGGGTTGGCTCAACCGGTAGCGCTGGAACGAATAGACCACCGACGTCAGGAACGGGATCAGGATGCCGATGCAGACCAGCAGGGCCGGCAGGCTGAGGAGATAGGGCAGCACCCGCTTGCTGATCCTGAAGCCCGACGGCCTGTTTCTTTGTATTGTCGCCGCAGTCATCGGCTGCTCCGTCATCCTGTTGCTTCGCCGTCCCGGCCGCCCAAGGGAGCAAGGCGGCCGGTCGGGCGAGCAGGCGGCACCTTTCGGGACCGCGTCGCAAACGTATCACATCTCAAAGGCTGGCCCGCGGACGGGTCAGCCTTGGCCGCGGCTTAGCCGAGCCCGGCTTCCTTGAGCTGGCTGTTGATGCTCTCGGCCAGCTTGTCGAGGCCCTCGTCGACCGGCACTTCCTTGGCCACCATCTTCTGCAGCGTCGCCGCCCATTCGGTGGTGAGATCGAAGAACAGCGGCTGCGGGGTGAACTTGATGCTGGCGCCCGGCGCCGAGACGTCGAACATCTCGACATAACCCGGATAGCTCTTGTTCAGCTTCTCGCGGAACATCTCGTCGTTCCAGACCGACTGACGAACCGGATTGACGAAGTCCATCTTGGTCGCACCGAACAATGCATGCTCGGGTCCGGATGCCCATTGCATGAAGTACCAGGTTGCGTCCTTGTCCTTGGAGAAGTTGGACATCGACAGCGACCAGATCCAGATATTGGGCGTCGGCGCCTTGGCGGCAGGATTGGCCTTGAATGCCGAAAAGGCGAGCTTGCCGGCCATCTTGTTGTCGCCGCCATTCATGAAGTAGCCAAGGATGTCGGCGTCGTAAATCATCGCCGAAGCACCTGCACCGAGATCGGTGCCGACCTGGTACCAGGTGTAGGTCGACCAGTCCTTCGGGCCGCTCTCCTGGATCATCTGGACCCACTGCTTGTGGAAAGCCTTGGATTCGGCGGTGTTCATCGCGGCCGACAGCTTGCCGTCAGCCGAGACGTTCAGGTCCTTCTGGTCGAAATTGGCGTAGGCCGACAGGAAGCCCGGGTGGATCGTTGCCCAGGAGCGCGAGCCGCGCACGCCGATGCCGTAGACGCCACCGCCGACGTCCTTGGTGAGCTTCGCCGCCGTAGCGACCATCTCATCCATATTGCCGGGAACGCTGACGCCGACCTTGTCGAACATGCCCTTGTTGTAGGTGATATTGTTCTGCTCGAAGCCCCACGGAATGCACCATTGCTTGGCGTCCGCCGAACCGAGCGCGCCGCCCGGCTGGCCGTTCCAGGCGCAGGAGTTCTTGACGCCTGGCAGGAAGTCGTCCCAGGCATATTTCGGGTTGGTCTTGGCCGGATCCTTGATCCATTCGTTGAGGTCGGTGATCCAGCCGGCCGGGCCGTAGGTCCAGGTCATGTAGGCGCCGGTCATGAAGGCATCGTATTCGGGCGAGCTGGCCGACAGCGCGGCGGTAACCTTGTCGAAATAGACGTCTTCCGGGAATACGTCATAGACGACTTCCATGCCGGTCAGCTTCTTGAAATTGTCGAGGTTGGCGATCATCGCATCGGCGTAAGGATGCTTGTTGAGCAACAGCTTGATGGTTTTGCCCTTATGCGCCTGCCAGTCGAAATCAGCCGCCAGGGCGCGGGTCTGCCCGAAATTGAGCAGTGTGCCGGCGGTGCTGGCGGCAAGGCCCATTGCACCGAGGCCCTTGATCAGCCCACGGCGGTCGACTTGTCCACGCAGGAATGCGTCGATGAGGTCTTTCTCTTTCTCATGCATTTCTCTTCTCCTCCACAGGGTAGTTTCAACGAAATGGTTCCCGGCTACCCGACCGGCGTCTGTTCCACGAGCGATCGCGCCGTCCGCTCGTCGGTTATCAAGCCTTTGAGATAACGGCCCTCCAGCACTGACTTGATGGCGCGAACCTTCACCTTGCCGCCGGCGACGGCGACAATCCTGCGGTTGCTGATGTCTTCGCGCGCCAGTGCCAGCGCCCGGTCGGAAAGCGTCGTCGCAACGGCCTTTCCGGCATCGTCGAAGAAATGGCCGAGCAGTTCGCCGACACCGCCGTTGCGGCGGATCTCCTCCATCTCGCCCTTCTCGATCATACCGGTGGCGACAAGCGAGGCCTCACGTTCGGCGGTGCCGATGCCGGCGATGAGCAAGTCGGCGGACTTGGCGAGGTCGAAGACATCGCTGACGCCTTTCTGCCCGAGCAACACTGTTCGATCCTCGACCGTGTTGGCGAACATCGGTACGGGCATCACATAGGCCTCCGCACCAGTCCGCTCGGCGACGCGGTGGATGACGTCATGCGGGTTGGCCGAGAACTTGCGCGTCAGGCCGCCAAGCAGCGAGACGAAACGGATCCTGCCGGCCGATATGCGCGGCAGATATTCCACGCAGGCGGCAAGCGTGCGGCCGTGGCCGACGCCGATCAGCGCCTCTTCGCCGCGTTCGATCTCGCGCTTGAGAAACTGCGCGCCAGCAATGCCGAGCGCCTTGAGCGGCAGGTCTTCGGCATCGAAGTCCGGAACCACCTCGCAGTAGTCGAGGCCGTACCGGCCGGACAACTCATCCTCAAGCTCCACGCATTCTGAGACTTCGCCGTCGATGTAGACTTTGACCAGGCCTTCCTGATTGGCCTTGGTGATCAGGCGATGCGCCTTGAGACTGGTCAGGCCAAGCCGTTTGGCGACCTCCGACTGGGTCAGGCCGCCGGCATAGTGAAGCCAGGCGGCACGGGCTGCCATTCCGGTCTCATCGTCGCGCAGCAGGCCGTTGCCAAAACCAACCATTTCCGCCCTTTGATATTTTTATCAGTTGCTGCAAAATTTTTCACAAGGCGTCGCCCGAGTCAAGCAACCGCTGCGTTTAAATCTCCGGCCAGGAGCTTGCCGGCCGGGGCCGAATAGGGCCGCGCTAACCAACGGGCAAGAAACAACACCGACCGCGCGCCATTTAAAACGTTTGCAATTTCGCTTGAACTGATTACAAACGTTTCAAACTTCGTTCGGGAGGAACGATGCCGGCCCGCGTTACGACCCTCAAGGAACTTGCTGCGCAGCTCGGCCTGTCGATCACGACCGTTTCGCGCGCCCTTGCCGGCCACGAGCAGATCGCCTTGAAAACGCGCCAACGTGTCACCGAGGCTGCGCATCAGGCCGGCTATGTGCCGAACACCGCAGCCCGCACGCTGGTCTCCGGCCGCAGCGGCTTTGTCGGCATGGTGCTTCCGATCCGCGGCCCCAATCTGGTCGATTCCTTCCTCGGCGAATTCGTCACCGGGCTCGGCGAAGGGTTGGTTTCGCACGGCTCCGACCTGATCCTGGCCGCAGCGGCGCAGGGCCAGTCGGAACTTTCCGTGCTTCGCCATGTCGTCGAATCCGGACGCGCCGATGGGGTCGTCGTCACCCGCATCGCCGAGGTCGACGAGCGGCTTGCCTATCTGCGTCACCGCAATTTCCCGTTCGTCGCGCATGGCCGGCTGCTCGACGGCGACTTTGCCTACCATTGGCTCGATACCGATGGCGCGCACGCATTCGGCGAGGCCTTCGACATGCTCTACGATCTCGGACACCGCCATTTCGGCCTGGTGACGATTTCCGAGCCGATGACATTTCGCCATCTCAGACAGGACGGGCTCGCCGCCGCGATCGCCCGCCGGGGCGATCCGTCCGTCAGGCTCGATGTGGCGACGGCGCCGCGTTTCGATCGCGGTGCCCGCATCCAGGCAATCAACCGGCTTCTGCACGCCACCGAGCGGCCGACGGCGATTGTCGCGCTGTTCGACGAGCTGGCGCTGACTGTGATGGAAGAGGCGGGGCGCGCCGGACTTGCCATTCCTCGCGACCTTTCGGTGATCGGCTTCGACAACATAGCCGCCTCCGCCTATGCGCCGCCGGGGCTGACCACTTTCGACGCCTCGATCCGCCGGTGCGCGCGCGAGATCGGCGAGATGCTGCTGACCGTCATCGGCGACAGGCCGGACTCGCCACTGACGCGGCTGGTCCGGCCGACACTTGTCTCGCGGGCAAGCCATGGCCCGGCACCCACAGGACGGAACTGACGCCTTAGCGGCGCACAACCAGGGAGGAAGACGACGATGAATGCGTTGAGGACATTGGCAGGTGCGGTGCTGGCGTTGTCGCTTGCTGCCGGCGCAGCACAAGCCCAGCAGGTGTTGTTCTGGTCGACACAGGCGCGACCAGTGGAAGAGACACAGAAGATGCGCAGCGAAGTGCTGAAGGGGTTTGACGGCCAGGTCGACTATCAGGTCGCCGAGGACGGGCCCTGGCTCACCCGCCTTCAGGCCGAACTGCAGGCCGGCTCCGGCACCATAGGCGTGCTCGGCGGCCTGCACGGAGACTTCTCCACCGTCGGCGCGAACCTTGTCGATCTCTCTGGCGTCGATCTCGGTGGCGTCAAGGTCAACGAGACCTACAAGAAGCTCGGCATGCTCGGCACCGGCGAGCAGAAGTACCTGCCATGGATGCAGGCCACCTTTCTGATGGCGGCCAACAAACAGGCGCTGCAATATCTGCCGGCCGGCACCGATCTCAACACCATCACTTATGACCAACTGATCAAGTGGGCGAAAAACATCGCTGAAAAGACCGGTTCGCCCAAATTCGGTTTTCCGGCCGGCCCGAAAGGGCTGAAGCACCGTTTCTTCGAGGGTTTTCTCCTTCCATCGTATACCGGCTCGATGGTGACGAAATTCCGCTCGGCGGAGGCCGAGACGGCGTGGAATAAGTTCAAGGAATTGTGGCAATACACCAACCCGAATTCGACCAACTATGCCTTCATGCAGGAGCCGCTGCTGACCGGCGAAGTCTGGGTGGCATTCGATCACGTGGCGCGCCTCGCCGACGCCTTCAACCAGAAACCCGACGAGTTTGTCGCCTTCCCGGCGCCGGCTGGCCCGGCAGGCCGCGGCTACATGCCGGTGGTGGCCGGTGTCGCTATCCCGAAGACCTCGCCTGACATGGACAAGGCCAAGGCGCTGGTCGCCTATATGCTGAAACCGGAAACCCAGATCGCGACGGTGAAGGCGACAAACTTCTTCCCCATCGTCGACGTCAAGCTGCCCGACGACATGCCGGCCTCGGTGAAGGCCTTCAGCCCAGTGATCGCCACCATGACCGGAGCTCCCGATGCGTTGCCGGCGCTGCTGCCGATGGGACTTGGCGGCCTCGGCGGCAAGTTCAACCAGGTCTACACCGACAGCTTCGAGCGCATCGTGCTCGGCGGCGACGATGTGCACGGCGTGCTCGACGAACAGGCGACGGCGCTGAAGGCGATCATCGACCAGGCGAAGGCGCCATGCTGGGCGCCCGACAAGCCCTCGCAAGGCGCCTGCCCGGTCGATTAAGAATCCTCCCGGGCGTCCGGATTTCCAGCGCGCCGGGCGCCCACCCCTTTTGAAGCTTCGAATAGAGAGCGCTCCATGCACAGCAAGGCCCTGCCCTATCTGCTGCTGACGCCGGCGACGCTGTTCCTCTGTGTCTTTTTCCTCTACCCGTTCGTGTTGGTCGCCTTCGAGGCGTTCACCCGCGACGGCGGCTTTACGCTCGACAATTTCCGCACCATGGCGGGCAGCTGGAAGTTTCCGGTCACTGTCCGCAATACGCTGCTGCTGAGCGCCATCGTCGTGCCGATCCAACTGGTGATGGCGCTGCTGATGGCAACGGTGGTGTCGCGGCTTGAAACCGGGCGCAGCGCTGCGCTTTACATCTTCGCTATTCCGCTCGGCATCTCCGATCTCGCCGCCGGGCTGATCTGGCTCGCCATCTTCGACCAGTCCGGCTTCCTGAACACCTTGCTCTCCAATCTCGGCGTCATCGACAGGCCGGTTATGTTCCTCGGCTACCAGAGCAAGCTGACGATCTTCATCGCCGTGGCGCTGGCTGAGATCTGGCGCGCGACCGCCATCATGATGGTCATTCTGGTCGCCGGCATGGGGCTGATCCCCCGGGAATACTACGAGGCGGCGGAGGTCTTTGGCGCTAGCCCGTGGAAGCGCTTCATCAAGATCACGCTGCCTCTGCTGCGCCCAAGCCTGCAGACCTCGATCATCCTGCGCGTCATCCTTGCCTTTGAGGTCTTTGCCGTGGTTGCAGCACTCGGCGGCACCAATCTGCCGGTGCTGATGGGCGAGACCTACAATTGGCAGTTCACGCTGCAGGACCACAATGTCGCCGCCGCCATGGCGCTGTTCATCCTCGCCATCTCGATCGGCTTCACGCTGTTCTTCCTGCGGGTGCTGCGTGTGCCGAAGGAGACTCGCATATGAGCACTGTCGCGGAGCTCTCGATCGCCGCGCCTGAGGCCCGCAAAGCCGGCAACTGGTTGCTGGTCGCAACGGTCATCCTGCTTTGCGTCTGGGTGCTGCTGCCGATCTATCTGTTGATCGTCAACGCGCTGTCGTCGCCGGAAGAGGTGACCGCCTTTCCCAAGCGCTTCTTCCCGTCATTCGATTTCGGCAGCCTTTCTTTCTTCATCAATTTCGCCGGCGTCGCCAAGGCGCTGTGGAACTCCGTTCTCGTCGCCACGCTGACGATGCTCCTCTCGATCGGCTTCGGCGCACCCGCGGGCTACGCGCTGTCGCGCTTCGAATTCCCGGGCAAGGAAACGTTCCGTTTCCTTGTGCTGATGACCCGCGCCTTCCCGCTGCCGCTGCTGGCGCTGCCGCTGGCGGTGATGTTCATCCGCACCGGCCTCGACGACACCGCGATCGGGCTGGCGCTGGTCCACACCACGCTGGCGCTGCCGTTTGCGGTGCTGATCACCTTCTCGCTGTTCTCCGGCATTCCCGTCGAGCTGGAGGAGGCGGCCTGGACGCTCGGCTGCACGAGATTGCAGGCATTCCGAAAAGTCATTCTGCCGCTGGCGCTGCCGGGCATCGCGGCGTCGGCGGTGTTTGCCTTCACCATCTCCTGGAACGAGGTGTTTGCTGCCGCAGTGCTCACCATAGAGAACCGGACGCTGACTGCCTTCCTGTTGCAGAGCCTCGGCGAATCGCCGCTCTACCTCAAATTTGCCGGTGGCGCGGCACTGGTCATTCCGGCGCTGATCTTCATCTTCGCCGTTCGCAAATATCTGTTCGCCATGTGGGGGATCGCCAACCGATGACGCGCACAAAAGAGAACGCCGATGGCTGAGATCGTCATCAAGCAGGTGGCAAAACGTTTCGGCGGCTTCACAGCGCTGCATTCGATCGACCTGACCATCGCCGACCAGGAATTCATGGTGCTGCTTGGCGCCTCGGGTTGCGGCAAGACCACGCTGCTGAGGATCGTCGCCGGGCTGGAAACGCCAAGCCAGGGCGAGGTCTGGATCGGCGGCCGTCGCGTCGACCATCTGCCGCCGCGCGAACGCGGCATCGCTATGGTGTTCCAGAATTACGCCGTGTTTCCGCACCTGACGGTATTCGAGAATATCGCCTTCGGCCTGCGCATGAAGAAGCTGCCGCAGCAGGAGGTCGACGGGCGCGTCAACCGCACCGCCGAGCTCATGCATATCGAACAGCTTTTGAAGCGCTATTCGGGCCAGCTTTCCGGCGGTCAGCGCCAACGCGTGGCTGTGGCCCGGGCCCTGGCGATGGAGCCTGACGTGATCTTGATGGACGAGCCGCTGTCCAACCTAGACGCGCTGCTGCGGCTCGAAATGCGCGCCGAGCTCAAAGGTGTGCTCGCGGCGTCCAAGACCACCACCATCTACGTTACCCACGACCAGGTCGAGGCGATGAGCCTCGCCGACCGCATCGCCGTCATGCATCAGGGCCGTATCGTCCAGGCCGCCTCGCCGGTAGAGGTCTACCGCAATCCGGCGGCCCGCTTCGTCGGCTCCTTCATCGGCAACCCGCCGATGAATTTCATCCCGGCGACGAAGACGGCCGACGGCAGTTGGACCGTCGCCGGGCTGACGCTGCCCGGCCCCAAATCGGACAAGCAGACGATAGAATTCGCCATTCGCCCCGAGGATGTGGACGCCGGCAACGAAGGTATTAACGCCACCGTGCGCGTTGTCGAGCCGCTCGGACCGCACACGCTGGTCACCTGCGACGTCGAGGGCGGCCTGTTCCGCGCCATCCTCGAATCGAATGCCACGGTCGCCGTCGGCGATCACTTGCGGCTTTCGCCCAAACCCGATCGCGTCCGCTGGTTCGATCCCGAAACCACCAACGCCCTTTGATCCCCTTCGATTCTGAAAGTACGAACGCCCCGATGATATCTCTTGCTGTCGACGAAACCATCGCCCGCGCCGTCGAGGTGCTCAGGGAAAATGACCAAGGCACCTATACCATACCGACCAAGGGGCTCTACCCGTTTCAGTGGAACTGGGATTCCTGCCTGACCGCGCTCGGCCTTGCCCACTATGACGAGGCGCGCGCCTGGACCGAGATCGACACGCTGTTCGCCCACCAATGGCCAGACGGCATGGTGCCGCACATCGTCTTCCATGTCTGGAGCGACGGCTATTTCCCCGGGCCGGAGGTCTGGCGAACCAACCGCCCGACTGCCACCTCCGGCATCACCCAGCCGGCGGTCGCCGGCTTTGCCGTGCGCCGCTTGTTCGACCAGGCCAAGGACAAGGCCCTGGCGGCCGATCGCGCCCGCGCGCTGTTGCCGAAAATCGATGCCTGGCACCGCTGGTTCTACGAAAATCGCGACCCGGACGGCGAAGGGCTGGTCGCCATAATCCACCCATGGGAGTCCGGCCGCGACAACTCGATCGACTGGGACGAGGCGTTCGAGCGCGTGCCGACCGAAGGCGTCGAGCCCTACACCCGCCGCGACATCCTGCACGCCGATCCGGCGCATCGTCCAACCAAGGCACAGTATGACCGCTATGTCTGGCTGTTGCAGCATTTCCGCGGGCTTGGCTGGGATAATGCCCGGCTGCACGATGCCTCGCCATTCCAGGTCGTCGATCCCGGCTTCAACGCCATCCTGATCCGTTCCGCCGCCGACCTTGCCGATCTCGCCGAGGCACTTGGCGAAACCGAAATCGCAGAAGCCAATCGCGCCCGTGCCGAAAAGGGGCTTTCGGCAATGGAACGGCTGTGGAGCGACGCGCATGGCCAGTACATTTGTTTCGACCGAGTGGCCGGAAAGCATGTTGACAGCGCGTCGGTCGGCGGCATTCTGTCGGTATTTTCGGCCATCCCGGAAAGCCGGGCAGCGACCATCGCTGCAACGATCGAGCGCATCGCCGGCAAAGCGCGTTACATCGTCCCGTCGCACGATCCTGAGGATGGGCGCTTCGACCCAAAGCGCTACTGGCGCGGCCCGGTCTGGCTGGTGGTCAACTACATGATCGCCGACGGCCTTGCCGCCGCCGGCCACAGCCAAATCGCACAACGGATCACGCAATCCAGTCTCGAGCTGATCGCCGAGAGCGGTTTTGCCGAATATTACGATCCCCTCAGCGGCGAGCCGCTCGGCGGCAATCGCTTCACCTGGACCGCGGCAATGGTGATCGAGTTCCTGAAGGGCAGAGCCTGAACGCTTCCGCCTAGGCCGCCGGCTACCAAAGCCCGTTCTGTCTGCCGAATAACAGTCGACCCCATTTGCGTCTGAGGCATGTCCCGGCCCATCAAAACAGGGCCAAGGCATGCCAATCTTCACCATGCCAGAGCTATAGTAATTCTTCACAAACCGCTATCTATACTGCGTCGGGGCGGGGAGAAGCGCGGCTTGGAATTCGATCTGAAAACCATTGAGGCGCTTGCTCCCGATCAGGCGTCGCTGAGCGCCGCCTCCAAGCTCACCAAACGAACGAACTGGCCGCGGCTCGAAAAGCATGAGCAGCAGGCGCTCATCTGGGGCGAATGCCAGGGCTCCGGCTCCAATCCTTATCGAGTGGTGGTCGACACGGGTGATCACGGCTACAAATGCACCTGCCCTTCGCGCAAATTCCCATGCAAGCACACTCTGGCCCTGATGTGGATTGCCGCCACCGCGCCAGCCAGTTTTGCCGCTGCCAATACCACGCCGGAATGGGTGAATGACTGGCTTGGCCGACGCAGGAAGACAACGCCACAGCCGGCGCAACCGGTACCCGGTGCGGAAGCCAAGCGCATCGGCGAAGCCTCACAAGCCGACGAGAGCACCGCCATTGAAGACATCGCGGCGCTGGAGCGTCGCGAGGCGGCGCAGCGCAAGCGGGCGGAAAGCACACGAGAAGCAGTGTCGGCTGGGCTCGATGAGCTTGACCAGTGGATTGCCGACCAGTTACGGCTCGGTCTGTCCGGGTTTGTCGACGCCAGCAGCGACCGTTGCCGGCGGATTGCTGCGCGGCTGGTCGATATGAAGGCAGCCGCGCTCGCCGGCCGTATCGACGAGATTCCGTCGCGGCTGATGGCGCTGCGCAGCGAGGAACGGTCTGATGCGGCAATCCGCGAGCTCGGCAAGCTCGTGCTGCTGGCCAAGGCGTGGCGGTCGGAGCCCGACGACCCCGAGCTGAAGCGCCTCGTATCAACGTCGGAACCCCGCGAACAGGTTCTCAGCAGTCCGGATGCAAGACAGGTTGAAAGCCTCTGGGAAGTTCTCGGCGAGAAGATCGAGAGCCGCCGCGATGGTCTGGTCAGCCATTCGACCTGGCTGCTCGATTTGAAAAGCGCCACCCCGCAATTTGCCGTGCTGCTCGACTTTTTCCCGGCTTCGGCCGGGCGCCGGTCCAACGCTTTTGCACCAGGCGACCGTTTCAATGCCCGACTGGTGTTTTATCCATCACGCCTGCCGCTCCGCGCCCTCGTGGTGGAGCGCATGGGGGAGGTTGTGCCCGGCGCGTGGCCCGATTTTGCTTTTGGCACCGCGAAGGATCCGCTCGCCACGCATGCTTCCCATCAGGACGCCGCGCCCTGGATCGCCGATTGTCCCCTCATGCTGCCGCCCGGTGCTATCCTGCTCGACGATCGGGGCACGGCATGGTGGCAGGCGGAGGATGAACCGCAGGGGATCGCCTTGCCGATCGCCGGCGCGGTAGATCAAACCTTGCTCGGCCTCGACCTTGCAGCCACGGCAGCGCTCTGGAACGGCGCCCGGCTTGAGCTTCTGGCGGCGCAAAGCGAGTTCGGGAGGCTTGATCTGGCGTGAACGAAAGCGAGCAAACAGGCCTGGCGGCAATGCGCGATTGCTGGATCACCGGCGGTGCTACGTTCGATCTGGCTCCGGCCGGATGGAAGGCAATCGCCGGCGGTGCAAGTCCCGACGAACAGGAGCGCCGGCTCCTGGCAATCGCAGCACAAGCGCTCGACGTCGCGCTGCGGCCGGCCGCGCCGACGACACTCAAGCGTCGTCCGCCGCTGCCCAGACTTGCCCTGCCCATTCTGCCGGCACGATTTCGGCCGTTGTTGAGAGCCGCTCTGAAGCACGCCGCCGACGCGAGGCGAAAGGCACGCGTGGCGGCGCTCGTCGCCAGCCGCGGCTTTGTGCTCCATCCCATGGACTGGATGCCCTCGGATCAGAACAGCCCGGACGTCTACGCACCATGGGTAGACTGGCAAGCAAGCATGAACGGGGAAAGGCTTGCCCCACAAGAGAAACTGACTGCGGAAAACTGGGATGAGTTCTATCCCGCCGCGCGACGCTTGGTCCTTGCCGATATGCGCCGTACCGACCCGACATCGGCTCGAATGTTGATCGAAGCCAAGGCGTCGGGCGAACCGGCGGAAGTCAGGCTTGCGCTGGTCGAGCTTATGCGCTTCGGCCTGAGTGCCGAGGACGTGCCTTTCCTGAAAAGCCTTTCCGCCGACAGGTCCGGCAAGGTGCGCGAACTGGCTGGCCGGCTGCTGGCAAGATTAGGAGAGCACGTTCGCCCGAGCGACGGTGGACCGGACGATCCCGTAGCCGAACTCGCCGCCTTTATCACTGAAGGCAGATCGGGCTTCATCCGCCGCCGGACGATCTACACTCCAGCAAAACTAAAATCCCAAGTGCAGGAGCAACGCCGCGCCGAACTGTTCGAGATATGCAACCTCGTCGACGTTACCGAACGGTTCAACACTACGGAAGCCGAATTCATAGGAGGCTGGCAATTTGGTGCCGACAATAAAGCCGACATCCTGATCGCACGAATGGTCGCCGCCTCAGGGAGCGAAGCCGCCCTTACGCAGATGGCGGATACGCTTATCGCCGAAGGCGGCAAACCGGCGCTGTTCGTGCTTCACCTCATGCCGCGCCTGGACAGCCGCAGAAAGCGTGTCCTCATCAGGCTGATCCTCAAGGAGACAACTTATCTTGGCATGATCAACCTGGCGGAAGGCATCGATGTCGACTGGCTGGAATGGGACGACCTGACGAATGGACAGGCGCTCGCCGCACTGCGTTCCGCCGCCGGCGGAAAAGACGACGCCGCGCGGCGGGGTCTCGACGATGTACTGGAGACGATCGGCTTCCTTGCCACCGCGACCACGGCAGCGAAATTGATCGACGACATGGTCGCGGCGGGCGTGCCGCCCGCGGCTCCTTCACTCGGGCTTCTACGTCTCAATGCATCACTGGCGGGGCCTGGAAGCAACACATGACCAATCCGGAGAACAGCAAAATGAACGCAGCCATCCGCCTCCCGGTCGAGCAGGCCTACGCTTCGGAATTGCAGGCGCTGGCGCGCGATGACGACCGGCAGAGGCCTGCCGGCTGGAGCCTGTCGCCACAGGCTGTGCTGACCTATTTGCTAGGCGGGAAGGCCGGTGACGGCACCTTGGTAACGCCAAAATATGTCGGTCGCCGCCGGTTGATGGAAACCGCGGTAGCGACGCTCGCCACCGACCGTGCACTCTTGCTGCTCGGCGTTCCCGGAACCGCCAAGTCCTGGGTGTCTGAACATCTTGCCGCCGCCATCATGGGCGACTCGACGCTGATCGTGCAGTGCACGGCCGGCACCGACGAGAACCAGATCCGCTATGGCTGGAACTATGCGCAGCTACTGGCAAAGGGCCCGAGCCAGGAAGCGTTGGTGCCGACGCCGCTCTACCGAGCCATGCAGAACGGCAAGCTCTGCCGGCTGGAGGAACTGACCCGCATGGGCTCAGACGTGCAGGACACGCTGATCACCGTGCTTTCCGAAAAGATGATGCCTATCCCGGAATTGAACACCTCGATCTACGCCCAGCGCGGCTTCAACATTATCGCCACGGCAAACAACCGCGACAAAGGTGTCAACGAGCTCTCCTCGGCGCTCAAGCGTCGCTTCAATGTCGTGGTGCTGCCATTGCCGGAAGACATGGCCGAAGAGGTGGCGATCGTCTCCAAACGGGTCGACGAGATGGCTGGCGGACTCGACCTGCCGGTGCCGAAAAATGTCGGCGAGGAGATCGCCCGTGTGCTGACCATTTTCCGCGAATTGCGCTCCGGCGCGACTGCCGACGGCAAGGTGACGCTGAAGACGCCTTCCGGCTCGCTGTCGACCGCAGAAGCGATCGCCACGATGGTTGGCGGGCTCAGCCAGGCGGCGTGGTTCGACAGTGGCAAGCTCGGCGCCGAAGGTCTCGCCGCCAGCCTTGTCGGCGCGATCGTGAAGGATCCGGTACAGGACAAGGTGGTGCTGGAGGAATATCTGGAAACCGTGCTCAAGAAGCGGGCCGACTATGCCGGCTATTACGCGGCGCTGAACGCAGCGATCTGACGCCATGGGCCACGGCGACATTGCCTATTTCGGGATACGCCATCACGGGCCGGGTTCCGCCGACAGCCTGGTGCAGGCACTGAAGGATTTGAACCCGGTCGCCGTGCTGATCGAGGGGCCGATCGACGCCTCTGAGCTTCTGCCCATGCTGGCCCGCCCCGAAATGCAGCCGCCTGTGGCGCTCCTTTGCTATCCGGAGGACGATCCGGCTTCGACAAGCTTCTGGCCTTTTGCCGAGTTCTCGCCCGAATACCAGGCGGCGCTTTGGGCTGTGGGCAATAAGGCGACGTTGCAGTTTATCGACCTGCCGTCATCGGCACGGTTCACCACTGCTGCGATCGGTGGCGCGGAGGACACCGATGCGACCGAAGCTACCCAAGCCCCCGAGGATGGTGACGCGGCTCCGCTTCCGCGTGATCCGATAGCCATGCTGGCACACGCCGCCGGTTATGAGGACGGCGAAAGCTGGTGGTCGGACATCATTGAACAGAACCCGGAACCCGGCCCCATATTTGCGGCCATCGCCGATGCGATGACGACACTGCGGAATGGTGAGGGTCCGATCGCGCAGTTCGAAGCCAAGCGCGAGGCGCATATGCGGCTCGAAATCGCCAAGGCGCGTAAGCAGTTCGACGGGCCGATCGCCGTCGTCTGCGGGGCATGGCATGTGCCGGCGCTGCAGGCCACCCACACTCAGAAAAACGATCAGGTCCTGATCAAGGGAATTGCCCGGCGCAAGAGCACAATGACATGGGCACCGTGGACGGGACCGCGCCTGGCGCGGGGATACGGCTATGGCGCGGGCGTCGTCGCACCGGGCTGGTGCAAGCATCTCTGGCGCACGCGCGGCCGGCGCGATGCGGCGACCCTGTGGCTTGCGACGATCGCCGCCGTGCTGCGGGCGAAGGGTCACCTGATCTCGACCGCTTCGTTGATCGAAGCGGAGCGGCTCGCCCGGACGCTAGCCGCGATTCGCGAACGACCGAAACCCGGATTTGAGGAATTGCGCGACGCCGCGATCGCCGCCCTCTTCAACGGCGAAGCGTTGCTGTGGGGGCTGGTCGAGGCCGAGCTGCTTCTGGGTTCGGACGTCGGCGAAATTCCGCCCGACACACCGCTGGCGCCACTGATCGAGGATCTGCAGCGTAGCCAAAAGGCGGCGCGCCTAAAACCCGAGGCGCTGGAGCGGGAACTGTCGGTCGACCTGCGAAGCGAGAGCGGGCTGTTTCGCTCGACATTGCTGCATCGGCTGCACGTGCTTGGTGTGCATTGGGGCAGACTGACCGATGCCGGTCGCAGCCGTGGCACCTTCCGCGAGCGGTGGACCCTAGCGTGGGAACCGGAATATGCCGTTCGTCTGGTCGAGAACCTGATCTACGGGCCGACCATCGAAAAGGCTGCCAATGGCCGCCTGATCCAGATGATCGAAACGGCGGCGACGCTCGATACGCTTGCGGCACTGGTCCAGAGCGCCATCACTGCAGGCCTGTCGGAAGCATCGACTGCCGGCCTCACGGCGTTGGAGGCACGCGCGGCGCGCAGCAGTGAATGCCTGGAGATCCTGGCGTCGGTGCCGCCGCTCGCCGACATTGTCCGCTACGGCGAGGCCCGCAAAACGCAAACGGACCGGCTGTCCGGCCTCATGGAGCGGCTGATCGTCGAAGGTGCGATCGCGCTTCCCTACGCTGCGCGCGATCTGGATGAGCAGGCCGCCGCGACACTGGTTGGTGCGATGCGCAAGGCCGATGAGGCGATCAGGCTGGTCGAACCCGGCCAAGACGTGCTGGACGGATGGCGCAACGGGCTGGCGGCCGTACTGGAGGCGTCACGGTCGACGGCGCTGCTGGCCGGGTGCGCCGCACACCTGCTGTATGAAGCTGGTCGCCTGTCCGCCGAAGCCGCTGCCGGGCTGCTCGGGCGACGCCTGTCACCGGGGACGCCTGTCACTGACGCGGCCGGGTTCTTCGAAGGCTTCTTCAGCACAGCCGGTCAACGGCTGATTTATGACGAGGGTCTGCGCGGTGCGGTCGATGGGTGGCTCAGATCCCTGGACGAAGATGCTTTCATCGCGCACCTGCCGTTGCTGCGCCGCGTCTTTTCCAATCTGGATCGCATGGAACGCCGCCGGCTGATCGAAGCGGTCCTCGGCCGCGCCGCGCGCTTGCCGGCTGGCCTGACGCCGACGCCGGATGGCGGCGAGGCATGGCGCCAGCACCTGGGGCTGCTTGGACCATTGCTCAACGGAGAAACCGGCAATGGATGACGAGGCCGAAATGAACGAACCCGGCCCGCTCACTGCCGATGGCGGAAGGGAGCGCCGCTGGCGACTGGCGATCGGCGCCGATGACGAAACGTCTGGGGCACTTTCCAGCGACGACAAACGGCTTTCGGCGGCACTCGACGCTCTCTACGGCGACGGCATTAGCGCCGCTTCTGCCGACCCACGCAAGCGGCGTGGCGGCCTTGGCCGGTCGGCGCCGCGCGTTGCACAATGGATGAGCGACATCCGCTCCTTCTTTCCGGCGCAGGTCGTCCAGATCGTCCAGAAGGACGCCTTCGAACGGCTGGACCTGAAGCAGATGCTGATGGAACCGGAATTCCTCAAGGCGATCGAGGCGGACGTCAATCTCGTCGCCGACCTGATTTCGCTGCGCTCGGTCATGCCGGCCAAGACCAAGGACATTGCCCGGACGATCATTGCCGATATCGTCGGCAAGCTGATGCAGAAGCTGGAGCAGAAGACCGCCGAGGCGATACGCGGCGCTCTCGATCGATCGAGACGCACCAACCGCCCGCGTGCACGCGATATCGACTGGCAGCGCACTATTTCGGCGAACCTTCGCCACTATCAACCCGAGCATAGGACCATCGTGCCGGAGAAACTGGTCGGCTTCATGCGCAAGCAGCGCCGGCTTGTCGATCTGGATGAGGTCGTTCTCTGCGTCGACCAGTCCGGCTCGATGGCAAGCTCGGTGGTCTACGCCTCGATCTTCGCGGCTGTGATGGCCTCGCTGCCGGTTGTGCGCACCAAGCTTGTCTGCTTCGATACGGTGATCGTCGACCTGACCGAAGAGCTCAGCGATCCCGTCGAGGTGCTGTTCGGCGTGCAGCTTGGCGGCGGCACCGACATCAATCAGGCGGTCGCCTATTGCGCCGACCGTATCGAACGGCCCACCAAGTCGCATCTGGTGCTGATCACCGATCTCTATGAAGGCGGTAATGGCCAGGAACTGCTGCGGCGACTGGCAGCGCTGGTTCGATCCGGCGTAAATGTCGTCGTGCTTCTGGCGCTGACCGATCAAGGCCGGCCCGGCTACGATCCAACAATGGCAGGCTCGGTAGCAGCCCTTGGTATTCCCGTCTTCGCCTGCACGCCGGATCTGTTTCCGGACATGATGGCTGCGGCCTTACGCCGCGACGATATCGGAGCATGGGCGGCAGGCGCCGACATCAAGGTGGTCCGCGCCGAAACGCAGGCGTCGAGCCACCCATCACCAACTGCCACAGTTTGACAAAACGCGGTCCGCGCCTATGGTCGACCTGTTACAGGAGCGGTGCATGGCGACAGCAACCGACTGCATTTTTGGCGGGTTTTCCGCACGTTTTCTTTCCAGCGAAATTCGCGTCAAGCCGCTCCTGCAATCCTCAGCGGTCTTCGCGTGCGTTGCATCGATATCTGCGCGCCAATAGCATCCGTGAGCGCCCTCTCCTCGCGAACCGCCGAACTTCTGTCGCGACTTGAGGGTCGGCTGGATCGGTCGGCGATCGTCTCGGCAGATGAGGCCGGGCCGCGTTACAGGGAAGACCCCGACGGCAAGACCGGTGCGCGGCCGGAGGTCGTGCTGCGACCGCGCACTGCCGGCGAGGTGTCGGACATACTGCGCCTGTGCAATGAGGCGGGGCAGAGGCTTGTGGTCCAGGGGGGCCGGACCGGGCTTGCCAGCGGCGCTCGCATCCAACCCGGCGAAGCTGTGCTGTCGCTGGAGCGCATGACTTCCGTTGAAGCTCTCGACCGCGAGGCGGCGACCATCATCGCCGAGGCCGGCGCGCCGCTGCAAGCGGTGCAGGAAGCCGCCGATGCGGCCGGCTTGCTGTTCGGCGTCGACATCGGAGCGCGCGGCACGGCCACCGTCGGTGGCAATGTCGCCACCAATGCCGGCGGCATCCGTGTGCTGCGCTACGGCATGTACCGGGCGCAGGTGCTTGGGCTGGAAGCGGTGCTTGCCGACGGCAGTATTCTGACCTCGCTCAAGGGTTTGGCGAAGGACAACTCCGGCTACGATCTCAGCCAATTGTTCATCGGCAGCGAAGGCACGCTCGGCGTGGTCACACGCGCATGCCTGCGGCTGCATCCGAAGCCGGCCACCGAGATCAACGCCTTCTGCGCGCTTGCTTCGCTCGACGCGGCGATCACGTTGCTTGCGCTGCTCAGGCGGAAGCTCGGGCCCTTGCTGTCGGCCTATGAGGTGAATTTCGCACCGCTCTATGGCGCCATGATCGCCGGCATGGAGGCGCCGGCGCCGCTGCCCGCCGGCTCGCCCGTCTATGTGCTTGCCGAGATACAGGGCAGCGAGCCCGACCGCGACGGCGAACGTTTTGCCGCGGTGCTGATGCAGGCGGTTGAAGATGGCGTGATCGACGACGTGGTCGTCTCGCAATCGCCGCGCGAATTCCGGGCGCTCTGGGCGGTGCGAGAAGAGGCCAACCGTTTCCTGTTTTCGATGGCAGGCCTGATCGGCGTCGATATCAGCATCCCACTGGCGAGAATGGCGACTTTCCTGGGCGAAACAGAAGCCGCCATCAGGGCCGTCGACCCTGGCGCCGACATCTACGTCTTCGGCCATCTCGGCGATGGCAATCTGCATTATCAGGTCCGCACCGCGGATCCGGCGGCCGCATACGGCATCGTGTACCGCGGTGTTGCCACCGCCGGTGGTGGCGTTTCGGCCGAACATGGCATCGGCCTCGACAAGAAGGAATGGCTGCACCTTGTGCGCAGCGACGCCGAGATCGCGGCCATGCGCCGCCTGAAAGCAGCCTTCGACCCGAACAACATCCTCAATGCCGGGCGCATCTTCGACCTGGCGCCGGGCTGAAATCGAAGGCCGGTAGCGCTGGCCGGATACTGTCTCTATCTGGTCGCGCTCTTCAATTCCGCATGCGCAACCGCAATGCGGGCAGCAAGCGCGGCGTTGTTGCGGACCAGCGCGATGTTGGCCTTCAGGCTGCGGCCTTGCGAAAGCTCATTGATGCGTGCGAGCAGAAATGGCGTTAGTTCCTTGCGCCCGATGCCGCGCTTCTCGGCCTCAGCCACGGCCGCTGCGATCGTGCCGTCGATGAACGCCGGATCGAGCGCGTCCGCTTCGGGGATAGGGTTGGCGACGAGAATGCCGGTGCCGGATTCCATCTCGTCATGCAGCAGCATGGCTCGCGCGATCTCGTCGGGCGTGTCGAGGCGATGATCGGCCTTGAGCCCGCTGGAGCGGGTGTAGAAAGCCGGAAAATCATCGCTCCCATAGGCGATCACCGGCACGCGCTGAGTTTCCAGATATTCCAGCGTCTTCGCAATATCGAGGATCGACTTAACTCCGGCGCAGACGACGGTCGTGCCGGTTTGGCCGAGTTCGGTCAGGTCGGCGGAGATATCGAAAGTGGCTTCGGCGCCGCGATGCACGCCGCCGACACCGCCGGTCGCAAAAATGCCGATCCCGGCTAAAGCGGCGATCCGCATCGTCGCCGAGACGGTGGTTCCGGCCGAGCCGCCGCGCACCATGATGGCGGCGAGATCGCGCCCGGAAGCCTTGACCACGCCCTTTGCCGCTGCCAGCTCTTCCAGTTCACGGTCGTCGAGGCCAACCTTGATCTTGCCGGCGACCACTGCGATCGTGGCGGGCACGGCGCCGTTTTCACGCACTACGGTCTCGACACCACGGGCAGTTTCCAGATTGGCCGGATATGGCATGCCGTGGGTGATAATCGTCGATTCCAATGCCACCACCGCGCGGCCTTCATCAAGCGCAGCAGCGACTTCATCGTTCAGGTGGACAAGGAAAGGTTTCATATCATCTCGCTTTCAGGCAGGAATGCGGTACATGCCGGCGGCAAGGAAGCGCGGCGACAGATCGGGATGGACGCTGGATTCGCTCTCGGTGGTCAGTGTGGCAAGCAGTGCGCCGGTGCGCACGGCATGAGCGACCGGCTCACCCGAAAGCACCTTGTACAGAGTGCCGGCGATCATCGCGTCACCGGCGCCGGTGATGTCGACGGGCTGGGCCGGGACGGAGTGCATGTTCGTCACACCGCTCTCGGTCGCAACGGCAAATCCATGCGCGCCTACGGTCACGATCACCTCTCCGGCGCCGGCCGCGCGCAGCGCTGCCGCTGCTTCCTCCGGCGTCAGCCGCTTGTCGGCATCCGTCATGCCGAGCATCATATTGGCCTCGTCATGATTGGTGAATAGAAGATCGATGCCCGTCAGGTCCTTCGGCAGGCGCGCTGATTTCGGCGACGAGACCGCGTCGACGGCGAGCTTGAAGCGCGCGGCCTGCTTGCGCGAGATCAGTGCTGCGAGGGTCGCAGCCGGCAGATTGCAGTCGATGAACACCCATGTCGCCGAAGCCAGATGCGGCCAGAAGCGGTCGAGATAGGACGACGAAAACAGATCGAAGATCTCCATGTCGGCAATGCCGAGCACGAGGTCGTTGTTGCGGTCGAGGATGGCCGCGTATTCCGCCGTCGGCCGTTCCGCGGTGGTGATGACCTGGCTGACATCGGCGCCGAGGTCGCGCAGATGCCGCACCATTGAGCGGCCGGTTTCATCGTCGCCGACGATCGAGACGAAGCTTATGTCGACGCCGAGGCGGGCAAGGTTTTCGGCGACGTTGCGGGCAACCCCGCCGAAGCTGCGATAGCCGTCGACCGGGTTCGACGTCTCGAAAATCAGATCCTTCTTGGCGTGGTATTTGCGGTCGAGCACCGCGCCGCCGACGCAGACCATGCGCTTGGACGTCGGCAAGACGTAACCACGGCCGAGAATGTATCCCTTGTTGACGAGTTGCACGATGTGAGCCGCGACCGTCGAGCGGGCGATGCCGAGCACCGTTGCTATGTCCTGCTGGCCGGCGAATGGGTTCGCCGCAATGAGGTCGAGAACCGCTTGTTCCTGTGCTCCAAGGTCGTCCATTGTCTCACCCGGCCGTCAAATTCGAGGCTGAACGCTTTCGCAACAACAGATGACATTGTCAACATTTGTTTCGACCGGCGGCATTTGACCAATCGGCGCTCCCGCGACTCTCTGCCAGCCGGACGAAGAAAGCGGGTGAGCACATTGAAGAAAGCTATTTCACCAAGGAGGACGAAAGTTGCTCTTGTCGGCGTGCAGCGCCAGGGAGGAACTGAGGCCTTAACGCGAGACGGCGAAGAGCGCTAAGCCTTCAGCACCGAGACGGCCAATTCGCTGTTGTGGACGTATTCGTTGGCGTCAGGCTGCTTCTGCACGAGCAGGATGAACAGCAGGTCGGTCAGCGTCAGTTGTGCATCACGCGCAGTTATCGATGACGAGCGCGCGCGCTCTTCATCGGCGATCGTGTGGAGGCGAATGTCGGCAACCCGGCTCAGCGGATTGTCGCGAAGTCCGGTGACGGCGATAACGGTGGTGCCACGTTTGCGGGCAAGTTCAGCTATCCGCAGGGTTTCGATGCTCGCCCCGGAATAGGAGAGCGCGAACAGCACGTCACCTCGTCCAAGCGTCGAGACATTGGCCATTTGCACATGGCTGTCGCTGTCGTGCAGCACGTTGCGGCCGAGCTTCATCAGCTTGTAGGAAAAATCGCGCGCCACCAGCGAGGATGCGCCGACGCCGGCCAAATGAATGCGGCACGCACCGTTCAACGCTTCGAGGGCCTTGCCGATTTCCTGCTCGGTGTTGGCCGCGACGGTCTGTTGCATCGACAAGAGCTTGCTGCCGATCAGCTTGCGCAAGATGACCAGATAGCTGTCGTCGACCTCGATCGAACCGTGGATCATGCCGGCCGGCACGTGCCATTCCTGCGACTTGGCCTCACTGACGGCGAGCTTAAGCTCCTGATAGCTGGAATAGCCGAGCTTCTGGCTGAACTTGACGACGCTCGACTGGCTCCGGCCGATCTCGGCGGCAAGCGCCGCCGTCGACAGGCGGAGCATCTGGTCGGGATTATCGACGATATACCGACCGATCTCGCGGTCGCCGGGCGCCATGACTTCGAGCTTGGCCTCGATCTTCTTCAGGACGGACATGCGTTCCTCCATTGCCTGTCATCGACAATGCCAAGCCAAGGAATAAATTATTCCGTCTCTGATTGACAGCCAAGAATGAACCATCAAATCTCGACTGGTGCGGTTGCGGCCCAGCCTTCGGGCATGTCGACGATTCGGACATGAAAGATCGTAGACACGCCGACAGCTCGGGATTAGGTCAGAGCCATGGACAAATTGCGGATCGTCGGCGGGCACAGGCTTGAGGGCGCGGTGACGATCTCCGGCGCCAAGAACGCGGCCTTGCCGCAAATAGCGGCGGCGTTGCTCAGCCCCTATCCGCTGCAGCTGACCAACCTGCCTGAGGTGACGGATGTCGACAACATGCTTGGCGTCGTCGGCCTTCATGGGGCCGAAGTCACCAGATCGGCGCATGCCGCCACAATCGATACCAGTGCTGCCGCTTCCAGGGAGACAAGCTACGATACCGTCAGGCGCATGCGCGCGACGGTGCTGGTTCTCGGTCCACTGCTTGCCCGCTTCGGCCATGCCCGGGTCTCGCTGCCTGGCGGCTGCGCGATCGGCGCACGGCCGGTCGACATGCATGTCGCCGCACTTGCCGCACTTGGCGCCGATATCGCGATCGAAAACGGACTGATCGTCGCGTCTGCGCCGGGCAGACTGAAAGGCGCGCGCATCATTTTGAGCTCGCCATCGGTCGGCGCGACCGAAACGGCGATGATGGCGGCGACGACGGCAAACGGCGAGACCGAGATCCTCAACGCGGCCCGCGAGCCGGAGGTGGCCGATCTTGCCGCCTGCCTGAACGCCATGGGCGCGCGGATCGAGGGCGCCGGCACGCACCGCATCCTGATCGGGGGCAGCACAGACTGGCGCGCCGCCACGCACGACATCATCCCGGACCGGATAGAGGCCGGCACCTATGCCGTCGCAGCGGCCATCACCGGCGGTCAGCTCGAGCTGACCCACGCGCGGCTCGAGCACATGGCATCCGTCGTCCAGCTGCTCGAAGCAGCCGGTGTGAAAATATGGCCGGGCGACCGCGGGCTGATCGTATCGAGAGACGGGCCGCTCAAGGCGGTCGACGTGACGACGGAGCCCTATCCGGGCTTTCCGACCGATCTCCAGGCGCAGTTCATGGCGTTGATGTGCTGTGCCGAGGGCGCTTCGCTGTTGCGCGAGACGATCTTCGAGAACCGCTTCATGCATGTGCCTGAACTGATGCGGCTCGGCGCCAATATCAAGCTGCAAGGCACCATGGCGCTGGTGCGCGGAGGCGAGAAGCTGAAGGGCGCGCAAGTGATGGCGACCGACTTGCGCGCCTCCGTCTCGCTGGTGCTGGCAGCGCTGGTGTCGGAGGGCGAGACGACGATCAATCGCGTCTATCATCTCGACCGCGGGTACGAGCAGTTGGACCGCAAGCTCCGGCTGTGCGGCGCCCAGATCGAACGAATAAGGCAATGAGTGCCGGTGGGGCGTCTCCGCATTATTTCCTGGGCGTCGATGGCGGCGGAACCGGCTGCCGGGCGCGTATCGAAGACGAAGCAGGAACCGTGCTCGGGCAAGGCCTGTCGGGCCCGGCGACAACGCGACTCGGTATAGAGGTGGCCTGGGCCTCGATTGCCAAAGCCTTTGGCGCGGCGATCGAAGAGGCAGGGTTCGCGGCGGCGGAAATCGCCAGGATCCGCGCGGGTATCGGTGTTGCCGGCATCGGCCGTAAGGGTGCGCTCGAGGCGTTTCATGCCATCGAACAACCCTTTGCGAGCATCGACTTCGTCAGCGACGGCGTCGCGGCTTGCCTTGGCGCGCATTCCGGCCAGGACGGCGCCATCGTCATAGCCGGGACCGGTTCGATCGGGCTCGGCTTTGTCGAAGGGCGCGACCTGCGCGTCGGCGGCTACGGTTTTCCGATTTCCGACGAGGGCAGCGGCGCCGATCTCGGACTGAAGGCAGTGCAGTTCGCCTTGCGAGCCCATGACGGCCGGCATGAGCGGACGGCGCTGCTGGCCGAGGTGATGCAGCGCTTCAAGGACGATCCGTTCGAGGCGGTGGCCTGGATGGACCGCGCCAGCGCGACGGACTATGCCGCCATGGCGCCGATGGTGATCCGCCATGCCGACCAGGGCGATCCGGCCGGTCGGCGGATCGTGCAAGGCGCTGCCGAGCAGATCGACACCTTCGTGCGGGTGCTGTTCGAAAAAGGCGCGCCGCGGATTACGTTGCTCGGTGGGTTGTCCAGCCCGCTTGAGCCATGGCTCGCTCCCGACGTCCGCCGACGGCTGAAGCCGGCCGACGGCGATGCGGTTTCGGGAGCCATAATCCTGGCCAGACAATCCCTCTGCCGCCAGTGATGCCTTGCTCGGCAAGGAATATAATATTCCTACTTTCCGTTGACAGAGGGAATATCGAATTCTAAAAAGTTAACGAAACAGAACCGGCGCAGCCGGTACGGAGCCGACGGCCAGGTGCAGGCACTGGACGCCGCTTGCCGCGGGCATCACAGTCCTGCTCGCAGTCGCACTTGAAAGTAAGCGAAGTGGTCGAACAAGGGTTGATGTCGGAGCTGGAGCGGCTGATTTCCGAGGACCGGAACCCGAAAACCATGGACATCGATCTGTTGCCGACCCTCGAGGTGCTGCGCAAGATCAATGACGAGGACAAAGGCGTTGCGGCAGCCGTCGAGAAGGTCATCCCCGATATTGCTGCGGCCGTGGACCGGATCGTGAGCGCGTTCCAGAACGGTGCACGCCTTGTCTATATGGGGGCTGGCACCAGCGGCCGGCTCGGCGTCCTCGACGCCTCGGAATGTCCGCCGACCTTCGGCGTACCCGAGGACATGGTGGTGGGCCTGATCGCCGGCGGCGTCGACGCGCTGATGCACTCTGCGGAAGGCGCCGAGGACGATCCGAAACAGGGAATAAAGGCGCTGCAGGACATCAAGCTGACCGCTGGCGACGTGGTGGTCGGCATCGCTGTCAGCGGACGCACACCTTATGTCATCGGTGGCCTGACCTATGCCAAGGAAGTGGGAGCCACCACCGTGGCGTTGTCCTGCAATCCTCGATCGACCATTGCCGGCATTGCCGATATTGGCATCTCTCCGGTGGTTGGCCCGGAGGTCCTCACCGGCTCGACCCGGCTGAAATCGGGAACCGCGCAAAAGCTGGTGCTCAATATGCTGTCTACCGCCAGCATGATCCGCATCGGCAAGAGCTATCAGAACCTGATGGTTGACCTCAATCCAAGCAACAAGAAGCTTGTCGCAAGGGCGGTTAGGATCGTGATGCAGACGACCGGCTGCGCGGCACAGCAGGCACGACAGGCACTCGACCAGACCGGCAATGATGTAAAACTGGCAATCCTGGTGACGATCACCGGCATGGGTGTCGAAGAAGCACGTAAGGCGCTTGCCAACGCGGGAGGTTTCCTGCGCAAGGCGATAGGCGAAAAGACGGTGTAAGACCGCATGGATACTGGGCCGATGTTCCGGGGCGTGTGTCCCTTTGAAGCGGTCCGGGGAACTGCAAGGCATCTGGTTTAACAATAATGGGAGACGACAATGGTACGGCACATTGGCAAGAAACTGCTTACCGGCATGACGCTCGCGGCAATGGTTGCCATCGCCGCGCTACCGGTGCAGGCGAGTGCGGCGACGCTGCATATGGCGTGGTCGCAGGACGCCACCGGGCTTGATCCGCACAAGCAGACCGCATTCTCCTCACTGCGGCTGCTGGAGCTGATCTACGAACCGCTGGTGCGGCTCGACGCAAACCTGCAAATCACGCCCGCGATTGCCGATTCATGGCAGTTCTCGCCGGACGGCAAGGAGCTGAGCTTCAGGCTCAATCCGAAAGCAAAATTCCAGAACGGCGCCGCCGTGACCTCGGCCGACGTCAAGGCATCGTTCGAGCGCATACTCGACGAGAAGACGGGTGCTGCGGCGCGCGCCAACTTTCTCTCGATCGCCAGCATCGACACGCCCGATCCCGCCACCGTCGTGTTCCACCTCTCGCAGCCGGACGTGCCGATCCTGACGGCGATGAGCGACGTCAACGCGGCGATCGTCCCGGCAAGCGAAATCGCGGCCGGCTCGATCGGCACGACAACGATCGGCTCGGGTCCGTTCAAGCTCGAAAAATGGGATCCGAATTCCAAGGAAGTGCTTGTCGCCAACAAGGACTGGGCAGGCGGCGCGACCGGCGTCGACGGCATCGATATCAGCGTGCTGCCGGACGAGACGGCGATTCTGGCGGCGATGCGCACCAAGCAGATCGATTTTGCCCTGCTCAACGATCCGCTTGTCGCCACGCTGGTGCCCAAGGAAGCCAGCCTGCAGTTGAACCGCGTGCCGGTGCTTGCCTATCACGTGCTGCAGCTCAATCCCTCCCGCAAGCCGATGACCGAACTCAAGGTGCGTCAGGCGATTTCCTGCGCCATCGACCGGCAGGAAGTGCTGGACACCGCCTCGCTCGGCGAAGGCAAGGTCACCGGCCCGCTGACCATCCCGGCACTGGCGACCGATCCGAAGCAGTTGTTCTGCTATAAGCGCGACATTGAGAGGGCCAAGCAGTTGATGGCCCAAGCCGGCTATGCCGACGGCTTTTCGGCGACCGTGATCGGCGCCACCGGCGAGCCGCCGACGGCAGCGGCGGAAGCCCAGGTCATCCAGTCGCAACTCGCAGAAATCGGCGTCAAGCTCGACATCAAGATGATGGAGCTCAACGTCTATGTCGACGCCTGGCTGAAGGGCGATTTCGACATGGCCGTCGCGCTGAACGGCGGCAGGGCCGATCCCTACACTATGTACAACCGCTACTGGACCAAGACGGGCAATCTGCAGAAGGTGGCGAACTATATCGACGACACGCTGGACAGTCTTATGCAGAAGGGCCGCACCGAGACCGACCCGGCAGCGCGCAAAGCGATCTTCGCCGACTTCGAGAAGCACATCACTGAGATGTCGCCCTGGATCTGGCTCTACACGTCCTACAGCTACACGGCCCAGCAGAAGAATATCGCAGGATTCGAACCGGTGCCGACAGGTTCGCTGTTCAGCCTCGCCAAGGTGACGATCCAGTAGCTGCTTTGATGCCGGACGAGAGGATATTCTTCGCGTGAACTATCTGATGCGGCGACTGGCGACCTTCCCTCTCGTCCTGCTTGGCGTGTCCATCGTGGTGTTCCTGGCGATCCGGATGGTTCCGGGCGATTCGATCACGGCAATGCTGGGGACCGAAGCCGGCCTGCTGACGCCGCAGCAGCGCGATGCGCTTGCAGCTTATTTCGGCATCGACCAGCCCTGGTTCATCCAATACTGGCGCTGGCTGCTTGGTCTTTTCCAAGGTAATCTCGGCATTTCGTCCACCTATGGCAGGCCGGTGCTCGACGTCATCCTCGAGCATTTCCCGCTAACGTTGGAACTCGCCCTGCTGTCGATGGTCATCGCCCTGCTTGTCGGCATGCCGGCGGGGATCTTTGCCGCCACCCATAACGAAAAGCTGTCCGACCTCGGCGTGCGCGTTGTCGCAATGATCGGGCAGTCGACGCCGAACTTCGTCCTTGCCCTGCTGATCATCTACACGCTGTCGGCGGGGTTTGGCGTTTTGCCGGCGATGGGCGAGTTTTCGCCGCTGTGGCAGGATCCGCTGCGCAATCTCGGCCAGCTGTTGCTTCCTGCGATCACGCTTGGATTTGCCTTCGCGGCTTCGGTGACCCGCATATCGCGTTCGGCGATGCTCGATGTGCTCAGCGACGACTATGTCAGGACGGCGCGCAGCAAGGGCGTTTCGGCGCGCGGCGTCATCTGGCGGCATGCTTTGCCCAACGCGCTCATCCCGGTCGTGACGCTGAGCGGCATAGAGTTCGGCTACCTCCTGGGCGGAGCTGTCATCGTCGAGCAGATCTATGCGCTGCCCGGTCTCGGCCGCATGGTGCTGGATGCCATCCTGCAGCGCGACTACGCGCTGGTGCAGGGAAGCGTGCTGTTCATCGCCTTCAACTTCATGATCGTCAATCTCCTCGTCGACCTCGCCTATGTCGCGCTCGACCCGCGTATCCGGCTAAGCGAGCACTGATGGCGACATTGCGGGCTATATTTGCGCATCCCAGCGGCCGCATCGGCGGTGCGATCGTTGCGCTTTATCTGCTGCTTGCCGTGCTTGGCATGCTGGGGCTGACGCCGCACAATCCGCTGACGCAGCACCGGGTCGAACGGCTGCATGCGCCTGATAGCACCTACTGGATGGGCACGGACCTATTCGGCCGCGATGTCGCAAGCCGGCTGATGACCGGGATCGGCCAGTCCTTCATCGTGGCCTTCTTTTCGGTCGCCGTCGCGACACTGGCCGGCACCGTGCTCGGGCTGGCGGCAGCCTGGTTCGGGCGCCGCTGGGACGGCCTAGTGATGCGCATCATGGACGTTGTGCTGGCGTTCCCGGCGATCCTGCTGGCGCTGCTGATCGTCGCGGTTGCGGGACCGGGAACCTCGACCAGCGTCATTGCCATCGCCATCGTCTACACACCGATCTTCACGCGCGTCGTACGAGGTCCGGCTCTGTCGCTCAAGGCGCGCGAGTTCGTCGACGCGGCCCGCACGTTCGGCAGCAGTGCGGGCTATATCGTAACACGGCATCTGCTGCTCAATCTGGTGGCGCCACTGACGGTTCAGGTGACGCTGGCGCTGGCCTGGGCACTGCTGACCGAAGCCGGCTTAAGCTTCCTCGGGCTCGGCACGCAGCCGCCCGCCGCGTCGCTCGGCCTGATGCTGAGCGACAGCCGCAATCTGATGGAGACAGCTCCCTGGCTGATGATCTTCCCGGGCGTGGCGATCATGATCGGCATCCTCGGTTTCAACCTGCTCGGCGATGCGTTGCGCGATGTCCTCGACCCGAAGATGCGGAGATCGATCGCATGATCTCGCTGCTGTCCGTCAGCGGATTGCGCGTCGGCTTCGGTCGCAACCCGCAAGCCAATGAGGTCGTGCGCGGCGTCAGCTTCGATCTCGCCGACGGCGAAACGCTGGCCATCGTCGGCGAAAGCGGTTCGGGCAAATCGGTTACGGCGCTGTCGATCAATCGCCTTGTCGATTATGGCGGCGGCCGCATCACCGGCGGGTCGATCAAGCTGAGGCGGGCCGACGGCAGCACCTTCGACCTGACAGCCGCAGCCGAGCCGCAATTGACGAAGATCCGCGGGGGCGAAATCGGCATGATCTTCCAGGAGCCGATGACCTCGCTCAATCCGGTGCTGACCATTGGCTGGCAGATCGAGGAATCATTTCGCCTGCATCGCGGCCTGACCGGCCGGCGAGCGACGGCGGCGGCCAAGGACGCGCTCGACCGCGTGCGTATTCCGGACGCAGCGAGGCGGTTGAAATATACGCCCAACCAGCTGTCGGGCGGCATGCTGCAGCGGGTGATGATCGCCATGGCGATTGCGTGCAACCCGCGCCTGCTCATTGCCGACGAGCCAACGACGGCGCTGGATGTTACGGTGCAGGCGCAGATCATGGCGCTGCTCGCCGAGTTGAAGCAGGAAACCGGGATGTCGATGATCTTCATCACCCACGACATCGGTCTGGTTGCAGGCATCGCCGACAAGGTGATGGTGATGCAAGGCGGAGAAGCTGTCGAGCAGGGCGCATTGAACCAGATATTGGACGATCCGCAGCATCCCTATACGCGGCATCTGCTGCATGCGGTGCCGCATTTCGCCGGCGGCGGTGCGACACGCAGGGACGCGCAACGCGAAAAGCAAAAAGCTGCCGAGCCGGCGCTGAAGGTCGATGGCCTCGTGGTGCGATTTCCGGTCAAGGGTGGTTTTCTCAGCCGTACCAGCGGTGCCGTCCATGCCGTGGACGGTGTGGATTTCGAGCTAATGCCGGGCGAGACATTGGCGGTCGTCGGCGAGAGCGGTTCCGGAAAGTCCACCACCGCCCGCGCGATTCTGGGGCTGGTGCGCTCGACGCGCGGCACAATCTCGGCCAGCGCGCGCAAGGCCGCCGCCGGGCAGAGCGCCCTTCCCGTGCAGATGGTGTTCCAGAATCCCTATGGCTCGCTCAATCCCAGACTCACCGTCGAAAACCTCCTCGCAGAGCCGGTGATCGCTACCGGCGGACGGATAACTGCTGAAACGCGGGCGAAAATGGCAGCGCTGCTGAAACGCGTCGGCCTGCCGGAAAACAGCCTGCAGCGCTATCCGCACGAATTCTCCGGCGGCCAGCGGCAACGCCTGTGCATCGCTCGCGCGCTGATGCTCAATCCTTCGGTTATCGTCCTCGACGAAGCGGTTTCGGCGCTCGATGTGTCGGTGCAGGCCAGGGTGTTGAAGCTTTTGATCGAGCTGCAGCGTGAATTCGGGCTGGCCTATCTGTTCATCTCGCATGACATGGCTGTCGTCGAGCGGATCGCCCATCGCATCGCGGTCATCTATGCCGGCCAGATTGTCGAGATCGGCGATGCCAGATCGGTGCTCTCGGAGCCGAAGCACTCCTATACCAAACAGCTTATCGCGGCCGTTCCTACTATAGACCGGCGGCATGAACGTTTCGAGCTGGACACGCGCCAGGTCCCCTCGCTCGTGCGTCCGCTGGGGTTTGAGCCGGGCCCGGCCAATTGGCAGCAATTCGGGCCGGATCATAGAGCACGGGTGGAAGTGTGATGATTGTCGCCCAAGGATATGAAAGGCCGGAGGGACAGCCCCATCGCTGCCTTCCAAACGGAGGCGTAGTTGATCGACCATGATCTCTTCTCCCGCGCATTCGCCCCGCTCGAAGCGGCCGTGACCGCATCGCGCATTCCGGGCGGCGTGCTCGGCATAGTTGACGGGGACGGCGAACGCATCGTCCGGGCAATCGGCTCAGCCCAAGTCGTGCCCAAGATACGGCCGATGCATGTCGGGACATGGTTCGACCTGGCATCCCTGACCAAAGTCATCTTCACCACGTCGCGTATCCTGGCGCTGGCGGAAGAAGGCGTCGTCGACCTCGACGCGCCGCTGATTTCCGTCCTGCCCGACCTTCGCCAATATGACGAAAAAGCCTGGGAACGGAACGTAACGTTTCGCCAGTGTCTCGGCCATCAGACACCGTTTCCCGCCGTCGCGCCAATCTACACCTATGGGCGTGACCCCGAGCTGCTGCGCGCGTTCATCCTGCAGCGCGAATGGCAGGCTGGCGAGCCGGTCTATTCCGATATCAACTTCATCCTGCTCGGCTTCGTCCTGGAACGCCTGTCTGGCAAGACCATTCGCGACATAGATCCCGGTCCGGGCTTCGCGTTCTCCGCCGAACCGGATCAAGCGGCGGCGACCGAAGACTGCACATGGCGCCATCGCGTGCTCTGCGGCGAAGTCCACGACGACAATTGCTCGGCCTTGCAAGGTGCCGGTCACGCCGGCCTGTTCGGAACGGCGGCTTCGGTCCTCGACTTTGCGCAAGGGCTGCTGGACGGGACCGGCGCGTCGCAGCGTTCGATCGCGCTGATGCGCACGCCCTTGTCGGCAACCCGCACCCATGGCTGGGAGCGACCCTACGAAGGCTGGTCCGGCGGCCGGTTATGCAGCCCCGAAACCATCGGGCATACCGGCTTTACCGGTGTCGGGCTGTGGGTCGACTTCGACAAAGGCAGAGCCTGGACCTTGCTCACCAACCGGATCCATCCGACACGTCATTTCAACAGCGGGATCGCAGCGCTTCGCCAAGCGGTCGGCGATCTCGTCAACGGAGCCTGACAACCATGAATCCGAAAAATGGCGAACCCATGTGGGCCGTCGGCCTGATGACCGGCACCGTGCTGGACGGCAATATCGATGTCGCGCTGATCAAGACCGACGGCGAACGGATTGACGACTTCGGCATCTACACGCTGGCCCCCTACCCGCAGTCGATCCGGACCTTGCTGGAAGAGACGCTGCGGCAGGCAAGGAGCTGGAATTTCACAGGGCCGGAACCGGCAATCTTCCACGAGGCAGAGGAAGCGCTGACGCGCGCCCAGTCCGCGGCGGTCAAGGATCTTGTCGAAAGCCACGGGCTGACGATGGCCGATATAGGGGTCGTCGGCTTCCACGGCCAGACCGTGCTGCACCGTGCCCCGCAAGTGGGCCGACTGGGCCAGACCCGCCAGCTTGGCGACGGCGAGCTGATGCATGCCATCCTTGGCACCAGGGTCGCCTATGACTTCCGCTCGGCCGACATGCGCGCCGGCGGCCAGGGCGCGCCGCTGTCGGCCGCCTATCACGCCGCGCTGCTGCGCGAAGCCGACGCCACCGGCGACACGGCGGTGCTCAATCTCGGCGGCGTCGCCAACATCACCTGGTGGGACGGCACGGACAATGTTGTTGCCTTCGACACCGGGCCCGCCAACGCACCGCTGAACGATTTCATCAAATCGAAGGGGCTCGGCGAAATGGACCGCGACGGCGCCCTTGCCCGCGCCGGCACGGTCGACGAGGCACGGCTGGCCAAGCTCCTGCAGCATCCGTATTTGACCAAACCCTATCCGAAATCGCTGGACCGTTTCGATTTCGGCGCCTCGATGGCGGACGGAATGAACGCCGAGGATGGCGCAGCCCTGCTGACGGCCTTCACCGCGGCCGCCGTCGGCAAGGCGCTCGATCTTCTGCCGCGCCGGCCGAAGCGGCTGGTGGTCAGCGGTGGCGGTCGACACAACCCAACGATCATGGCCATGCTTGCCAGCCGCGCTGGCGTCGAAGCGGTTCCGGCCGAGGCGCTTGGCTGGAAGGGCGATGCGGTGGAGGCGGAGTGTTTTGCGTTCCTGGCAGTGCGCGTGCTCAGAGGCTTGCCGATCAGCTTCCCCAGTACGACCGGCGTGCCGCAGCCGATGCGCGGCGGACGCCTTGCCAGCTAACTAAGCCAACAATTTCTTCTGCAGGAAGATACGGCTGCGGCCAATGGGGAAATCGGCAAGCACGCCGAAGGGCAAATAGCCCTGGCGCTCATAGGCCTTGGCGGCCTTGGGATTGAACGTGTCGATCCAGGCGCCGTGACAGTCGCGCGCGATCGCCTCCCTCTCGGCCGCTTCGAGCATCCTGCCAGCCATGCGGTGACCGCGCAGTTTTTCATCGACCCAGAGCCATTGCACATAGAGCCAGCCCCAGGCTGTATATCCCGAGATGCCGGCGACAATAGCGCCGTGCTCATCGCGCACGAACACGGCCAATGCCTTCCTGCAGGAGGCGCCGACATCACTGTCGTTGAACGCCGCAAGCCGCTCTCCGAGAAAAGCCAGCTCGTGCGGCAAGGGATCGGCGGTTGTCTCGAGCGTTGTATTGTCCATCCACCAAGCATCTATCGAAGGACGGGACCGAGAAGCAAGCCTTGCTGCGCTATAGCTTCGGCGAACGCCACGCCGCTGCCGCAGCAGCGATTAGCATGAGCAAAGCTGCAATCACCGCCGATGCTGCAAAACCGAACGTGGAATAGAGCGGTCCGAACGCCGTGGTGCCGACGAACACCGCAAGATAGGTCACCGCGCTGTTCAAACCCATGATCGTGCCGCGACGCGCAGGGTCGAGCGCCGACAGGCGCATCACCAGGACGTTCAGCCCGAAATGATTGGCAAGGCCCCAGACGGCTATCACCGCTATGGTCAGATGAAAACTACTGCTTGCCGCGGCAATCACGACATAGACGACCGCGACAAGCAGATAGGCAAATGGCATGACACGCCGCGCGCCCAGGCGGTCGATAACGCCGTCAAGAAGTGCCGCCGCACCAAATCCGGCGCCATAAGCGAGCGCGGCCAGCCCGTTGGCGCTGACCGGCCGTCCCAAGCCATTGTGAAGGTGATCGCCAAGATAGCCATAGACACCGTAGAACGCGGTCATGAATGCGGCGCAGGCAACCAGAAGCGGCACTATGCCAGGGACGCTCAAGGCGCCCAGCGGCGTCGGCGCCGGGCCGCTCTTCCTGACATCGCTCAGCGACGTCAGCGCCAGGCTTGCCAATGCGAGTGCTGCGAGCACCGCGACCGCCGCGAAAACGGCGCGCCAATGCACCAGGTCGGCAAGTACGGCCGACAGCGAAACCCCGGCGACCATGCTCAGCGTCCAGCCGGTCAGCACGACGCCTATGGTGCCGCTTTCGCGGCCGGGCGGTGCAATCGCGGCTGAGCTGGCGTAGATTGCCGGCATGGCGACACCTGCAGCGATGCCGGCGAGAAGCTGGGCCGCGACCAGCGCCGTCACCGTCGGCGCAGCAGCGCTGGCGACGAGCGCTATCGCCAGCAGCAGCAACGCTCCTTGCAGCATGCGGCGGGCACCAAGCCGGTCGATATAGCGCGCCAGGAACAAGGCGCTTGCCGACGTCCCGAGCCCGAACGCGGCCGACGCGATCATAACCGCCGGCACGCTTGTGCCGAAGGACGCGGCCACCGCCGGCGCGATCGGACCGAGCACCAGCGAGTTCGAGCCGATCACGGCAATGCACCCCGTCAGCAGGTAAGCGAGTGCCGGGATTGGCGGCTTGGGGGCCGCTGCGAATGTAGCGACTTGATCAGTGTTCGACATATGGCAATAATGGCCGTATTAAATTCTGCATCAATCGGGAATTTTAATATGGATGAAGAAACAGATGGCATTCCGCAGAACAGGCCTGCCGCCCGCGATATCGATGCAACCGACCGAAAAATATTAGGCGTTCTGGTCGACGACGCCACGATCAGCTATGCCGAGCTCGGCGACCGCGTCGGCCTTTCACCGCCGGCAGCCCATGAACGCGTCAAGCGCCTCCGGCGCAGCGGCACCATCCGCAACACCGCGGCCATCATCGACCCCAAGGCGGTGCGCAAGCCGCTGCTCGCCTTCGTCCATATCGATACCAAGGGGTGGGGAAAGACGCCGGAGCTGATGGCGATCTCCGAGCACCCCGAAGTCGAGGAGATCCATTCGGTGGCCGGCGACACATGCATGCTGATCAAGGTCCGCACCGAGGACACGCGGGCACTCGAAGGCCTGCTGTCGCGCCTCTACGAAACGCCTGGCGTCACCTCGACCCGAAGCTATGTGGTCCTGTCGACCTATCTCGAGCGGCCAGTGCAGCCCGGGATAACGACGGAATGGCCGACCCCCCGGCATATGGCCAAGCCGCTTTATTAGCTCAAACGATTCTCACGCGTATCCAAAGTCGAACCGGAAACGTCTTAGGCACTGCATCCTGTGGTCATCCGTCGGGCCGGTTCGTTTGCGCCGGTTCTTGGATCCGACGGGATGCCTGTTGCGCAACCGGAGACACGCGATGAGAAAATTAATCGTAGGCAGCTTCATTTCGCTGGACGGCGTCATCGAAGCACCAATGGAATGGGCGTCACCGTTCTTCGACGAAGAGATGAAGGAACACTCCTATGAAAAGGCCGGCGAGGCGGATTTTTTCCTGCTCGGCCGCGTCACCTACGAAATGTTTTCGGCGCGTTGGCCGCAGGTCAAAGGCAGCAAGTACATGGATCGCATGAACGGGCTGAAGAAGCTCGTCGCGTCGCGCAGCCTCAAGGAAGTGAGCTGGAACGCGTCGCTGATCGAAGGCGACATCGCTGCCGAAATTGCCAGGATCAAGCAGCAGGCCGGCGGCAACATTTTGAAGTACGGAGTGAGCAATCTCGACCAGACGCTGCTCGCCAACAGGCTTGTCGACGAGTATCAGCTCTCGATCGTGCCGACCCGCGTCGGACATGGCAAACGCGCTTTCCAGGATGTCGACCCGTCCCTGGTCAGACTGGAGCTTATAGATACCCACCGTTTCAAGAACGGCGTCATTACGTTGACCTATGTCCCGCTATGATCCGTATGCCATGAAGATGCAGCCAAGACTTGACCCGACCGGGCTTTTCGACGTCCGCTACGCCGGTTTTCTGGAGACAGTCGCGCATTTGCGTGGACGGCTGCACCGCTACTGTGCACGCATGACCGGTTCAACGCTCGACGCCGAAGACGTGATGCAAGAGGCGCTGTTCGAGGCCTATCGGAAGATCGAGAAGCTGGACGATGCGAGTGCTCTTCGCCCCTGGCTTTTTCGCATTGCACATAATCGCTGCATCGATTTTCTGCGAAGCCGGCAGGTGCGTCAGCATGCGGAGGCCAATTTCGCCGAAGACGAGATCATCCTGCCGGTCGAGCCGGCGGGCCAGGGCGCGGATCGCGCGATCGAACGGCTGGTGATCCACCTGCCGCCCAAAGAACGCGCCTGCGTCCTGCTCAAGGACGTCTTCGACTATTCGCTGGAAGAGATCGCCGACCTCGTCGGCTCGACCGTGGGCGGCGTCAAGGCTGCGTTGAGCCGTGGCCGTTCGAAATTGGCCGCCTTGTCAGGCGACCCAATCGTCCGTTCGGAGCCCCAACGCGATCCGGAATTCCTGGAATTGCTCAGCCGCTATGTCGAACTGTTCAACCGCCGCGATTGGGATGGGGTACGGGCGTTGACCAGCGCCGACGCACAATTGCGTGTCGCGGATTGCTTCAAGGGCAGGCTGTCGGAATCACCTTACTTCGTTGAATATGAAAGAGCCTCGACGACCTGGAAAATGGCGGTTGGCGAGATCGATGGCCAGGCGGTGCTGCTAGTGCTCCACCATGGCGAAAACGGTTGGAAGCCGGCCCATCCGGTTCGGATCGAAGCCGCCGGCGGGACCATAAATCGCATCGCCGATTACTATGCCTGCCCTTGGATCATGCCGGCGGCAGGTGCGGTGGTCGTTTCCAGGCCGGCCTAACCAGCGGCAGGACATGCAAGTGGCCGGCATCAACCTCATTGAAATGGGATCGACGCCGGACAAGACATAGGCGGCTTACTGAAGCTTCGCCTGCAGGGCGTTGACGTCATCCGTCGTCATTTCGCCGTCGGTCGTCACCTTGCCATCGACGATCTTCCAGAGGCGGAACGGGCCGGTGATGTCGCCGTATTTGTCGAAGGCGACCGGGCCGATGACGCCTTTGTAGCGGATCGGCTTGCCATCCTTGATCAGGCCGAGCGCCTTGGCGAACTCGTCCTTGCCGGCATAGATCGGCGTGCCGGCCGGGTCGACCGCCTTGTACATCGCGTCCTTGATCTTGGCCGGATCCTCGGAGCCGGCAATGGCGATGGCCAAGCCGACGATGGCGCCGGCATCATACGACCGGTCGGCCGCCGGGTTCGACGGTTCGATGCCCGAAAATTCCTTGTAGTTCTTGGTGAAATACTCGGTCGATGCGGTCGGACTGGTGCCGGAGGAAGTGCCGTACGCATCCTTCAGGTAATCCGCGCCAACGGATTCGATGAAGTCCGGGCTGTTCATGCCGTCATTGAGCAGGAATTTCTGGACACCGCCCTGCGAAATCCAGGTGCGGGCGATGGTTGCGCCGTCGACAGGCGTGCTGACGAGATAAAGCCCGTCGGGCTCGCCAGCCATCGCCGCCGTCACTTCCGAGGCATAGCTCGACTGCTTTTCATTGTAGGGCGTGTCGGAGACAATGGTGCCGCCGAGTGCCTTATAGGCGCGCGAAAATTCCGCCACCATGTTGACGCCGAAGTCGTTGTTGACGTGGATGACCGACAGCTTCTTGAAGCCTTTGTCGATGGCATATTTGGCGGCAGCGACGCCCTGCAGCGCATCAGATGTGATGGTGCGGAAGAAGATGCCGTTGGTCTTGCCGTCGCGCCCGAGCGCCGTCAGCGTCGGCGACGAGGAAGCAGGCGACACCTGGACTATCTTGGCCGGAGCGGTGACCGAGGTCAGGATCGGGATCGACACCGAGGAGATGATGCCGCCGATGATCACCGGCACCTTCTTGACCTGCACGAGCTGCGTCGCGGCGTCGACCGCAATGTTGCCCTGGCTCTGGCTGTCGCGCGTGTCGGTCGCGAGATCGCAGCCGCGGACGCCGCCCGCATCGTTGATGTCGCGGAAGGCCATCTCGACCGATTTGGCGCCGGCCTGGCCGTACTCGCCGGCCGGGCCTGTCAGTTCCATGACGAGGCCGACGGTGATCTTGCAATCGGCGGCTTGCGCTGCGCCGGCCGCTGTCAGCAGTGCGAGCGCGGTGGTGATCTGAAGTATGGTCTTTTTCATTGTTGTTCCCCTTTCGTTACACGACTCTCATTGATGTCTTGAGCCTGTTCAGCCTTCCGGCATCTGCAGCCAGGTTTCATGCAGATGTCGCCATTCGACGCCGTTGGGCGCCGATGAACTGGTGGTGAAAACGGCACTCGAGCGGCGGCGGCTATGTTTGCCGGCGCGCTGCTGCGCTTCGATGTAGCTGACGACGATCGTGTCGCCTTGTTGCCAGCCGGCCCGGATTTCCTCGATCGAGATGGTGAAATCGCCGTCACAAGTGGCGCGGCTTGCCCTGACATGGTCGAGCACCGCGTCACGATCGAGGACCTGGCCATCCGGCACAACCATGCAGAAGCCTTCGCCCATGACGCGTTCGAAGCGCCTGAAATCTGCATTGTCCGCACTCGCCGCATTGAACCAGTCGACGAAGAAGCGGTGGAGATCGACCACCTCGGCGCTGGCGCGGGAAAGCAAGGAGGGCTTTTCGTCCATGGCCGCGTTCATTTCCTGCCTGCATTCAAATTGTAATGCATGATCGAGCCGTGGCGGCCGTGACGGTCGCGTTCCAATGTGTAGACGTCGCCCAGCGGCCCACGGCTTTGCGCGATCACGGCAGCGATCCTCGCCCGGTCGTCGGCATCGAGCGCGACGTCCATGATTCTGGCATTGGCAAGGGCGTGCGCCTGGTTGCGGGCGCCGACGATGACGGCCGCCACTTGCGGCTGCTCCAGCACCCAGGCGCTGGCGATGGTGGCGATATCGACGCCGTGGCGGTCGGCGACGGCCTTCAGTGTGCGAAGCAACTCCTGGAAAAGCTCCCAGCCACCAAAGTCGTCAATGATCAGCTTGTATTTGACCAGCGATCGGTTTTCGAGCGGCGTCTGCGGCTCGGCAGCGCTAAGCCATTTTTCGCTGAGGAAGCCGCCCGCCACCGAACCGTAGCAGAGGAAACTGACGCCGTGCCGGCTGGCGAGCGCTGCAAGTCTGTTGGCTGGCCGCTGGTCGAGCACCGAGTATTGCAATTGCTGGCTGACCAGCGGCACACCGGCGGCCAGGATCTCGGCCAACCGCGGCGTGTCGAAGTTCGTGGTGCCGATGTTGCGCACCTTGCCTTCCCTGCGGATTTCGTTGAGCCAGCCCATCGCTTCGACGTAGCCGGGCAGCGCATAGTCCCACCAGTGGAACTGCACGAGATCGAGCCGCTCGGTCTTCAGCCGCCGCAGCGACTGCTCGACGATGCCTCTGATGTAGTCGCGGCTGATATTGGAAAGCCTTTCCAGGTCAGGCACCAGCTTGGTGTGCACCTTCATTTTGGTGGCAGCGTCGAGGCCACGCTCATTGGCAAGGCGCAGGCGCGCCGCGCCGATCAGCTCTTCGACACCGGTATAGATATCGGCGCAATCATAGGTCCTGATGCCGGCGTCGAAGGTGGCGATCAGGTCAGTTACCGCCTGTTGGCGGTCGATCGCGCCGTGCCCGCCGGCAAGCTGCCAGCCGCCGCGAATAACGCGCGAGATCGTGTAGCCGGGGCTGAGCTCGAAAGCCTTGGCGGTCATCTCCGGTCATTCTCCTTCGGCAGCGGCACCGCCGTCGTTTCGGCATGGCTGAACCGCCGCTTGCCGGTCCTGACGATCCGGAGCCGGCTGGCACAATTGGGATCCGGACAAGCGATCTCGGCGTCCGACGTCATCCAGTCGTTCCTGTGGGTCGGGCGCTGCTTTGCGGCCAGAAGCGGCAACACTGCCGCAATGGAATAGATCGAGAAACCTTGCCCCGCCGGCATCGACAGCATCTCGCCGTTCAACTCGAAATAGTCGCCGGGCTTGGCGCCGCAATAGATCGGCTTGCCCTCGGGGATAACCGCCTCGACGCGAAGGTCGAAGAGTTCGAAACTGTCGTCGGTCTCAGCCATTCAGATCTCCACCCGGGTGAAGGTGATGTCGCAGGCACCGTTGCGGCGGATCACGCCACAAGCGGCTGCGAATTTATCGCGATCCTCAGGCACCACCTGCGCGACGACGCTTCCGGCAAGCCAGCCGATCGGGAACAGCAGGCGTGCACCCGCTCCGTAGAACAGGCCGACGTCAAAGATGGCATTCGGGTTGCCGCCCCACATGCGCGGCGGCACGTAGGACAACACGATGTCGCCCGGCTGCGGCGTCAGCGTTGCGTTCTCCGCTGGCAAGGGCCTGGCATAGGTTTGGCCCTCAAGTTCGGCTGATGGAACCGGGCAGGAGATTTCCGGCCCCGTCCACATAGCATGGATGCCGGCAACGACGCGCGGCTGCTCGAGATACGCCAGCAGGAAGGCAGCGTTGTCGGGCGCCTTTTCAGGCAACAGCAGCGCGGTCACGGAAAGCATCGAGTGTGGCTCGGTGATGTTGATGCCAGGCACCGTCATGCCCTCTATCCTTCTTTGCTTGTGGATTGGAGCTTGTCGCGCAGAAAGGCGAAGGGCCGGCTGATGTCGGCCACCAGCGCCTCGCGCGCCGCTTGCGCATCCTGCCTGGAAAGCGCTGCGACGATGCTGCGGTGGTAGTGGGCCGTATCGACCTCGCCGGCGTCGGAGAAGGCGTAAATGGCAACGCGGATGCAAGGCCCGGATTGCAACCACAGGCTCTCGATCATCGGGATCAGCACGGCGGAACCGCAGCAACGGTAGATCTCGAAATGGAAGCTCTGGTTGAGCGTGGCCTCGCGGTCGATATCCTTCTTGTGCTTCAGCGCCCGCATCTCGTCCCACTCGCCGAGCATGGCTTCGACCGAAGCGATCTGGCGCGGGTTCATGCGCGTGGCGGCCAGGGCGATCGCTTCGCCCTCGATCAGGGAGCGGGCCCGCAAGAGGTCGTCGATGCGCTCCAGCGTGATCGGCGGCACGCGCACTGAGCGGTTGGGAAGCGCCTCCAGCGCCTTCTCGGTGATCAGCCGTCCGAGCGCCTCGCGCACCGGCATGGTGCTGGTGACCAGCGCGTCGGCGAGGCCGCGGATGGTCAGAACCTGGCTCGGCTCGAAAAGACCGCCGATCAAGGCGCGGCGCAGCTCCGAATAGACGCGATCCTGCACGGTCTCGCGGCCGACCGGCGTAAGCTGGGCTGCGATCATCTCATTGTTCTTTTCGATGGCGGCCTTCTGCATAGGCAATCCCGGTCTTGGCCGTTTTCGGCTTGCGGAAGAAATTAAAGCCGAATAGCGTGATCAAAGCAAGCGTGATCACAAATCAAATCATAGGCGACGAAGATCGCTTTTCGGCCAGAGGAATTGATGAGCGACACGACGGAACGGCAGGAGGAGATCCGTACGCCGGTCCTCACGGCCAGGAACGTCCTCAGACGCTTCGGCGGCCTGGTCGCGGTCAACAATGTCTCGTTCGACGTCCGGCCGGGCGAAATACTTGGCCTTATCGGCCCGAACGGCGCCGGCAAGACCACGATGTTCGACCTGCTCGCCGGCAGCATTCTGCCGACCAGCGGCGAAATCCTCCTCAACGGCGTATCGGTGTCGGGGGAAGCTGCCCATCGCCGCATTGGCCGCGGCCTTGGCCGCACGTTCCAGATCCCCCGGCCCTTGCCTAACCTGACGCTGATCGAAAACGTTATGCTGGCCGCGCAAGGGCAGGCCGGAGAAAAACTGCTCGCCAATTTCCTGACGCCCCGGCGGGTCGCTGCCGAAGAAAGGGCTGCCGAGACAAGAGCCGTCGAACTGCTCGAGCTCGTCACGATCGCTCACCTCGCGCGCGAACCTGCGCGCGTGCTTTCAGGCGGCCAGCGCAAGCTGCTCGAACTGGCCCGCGTGATGATGGCCGACCCGGCGATCATCCTGCTCGACGAGCCGGCGGCCGGGGTCAACGCAACCCTGCTCGAGATCATTATCGACCGCATCCGCGACATCAATGCGCGCGGCATCACCTTCCTGCTGATCGAGCACAATATCGACATGGTGACGCGGCTTTGCCACCGCGTGCTGGTCATGGCGAGCGGGCAGCTTCTGTGCGAAGGCACCCCGGAGGAGGTGGCGCGCGACCCGCGCGTCATCGAGGCCTACCTCGGAGGCACGGCATGAGCCAAAAGGTACTCGATGTCCGCGATCTCGAAGCCGGCTACGAGCCTGGCGTTCCGATCGTGCGCGGCGCTTCGATCACCGTCGACCAGGGCGAGATCGTCGTCGTTCTCGGTCCCAACGGCGCCGGCAAGTCGAGCCTTATCAAGGCCATCGCCGGCCTTGTCCCGATCACCGGCGGCACGGTGCTGCTGGACGGCAAGAATATCACGGCGTCGCCCGCTCACATCATGGTCCGCCTTGGCCTTGCCTTCGTGCCACAGACAGAGAACATCTTCCCGCTGATGTCGGTCGAGGACAATCTCAGGGTCGCCTGCGGCATCCTGAGGCCGCGCGAGGTCCCAGCCCGCATCGAGGAAATGTATGCGGCCTTTCCCGATCTTGCCCGTCAGCGCAGAACGGCCGCGGGCAATCTGTCGGGTGGACAGCGGCAGATGCTGGCCGTCGCCCGGGCGTTGATCGTCCATCCCAAGGTGCTGGTGCTCGACGAGCCGTCGGCCGGCCTGTCGCCGAAATTCGTGGCGATGGTGCTCGAGATGCTGGCCGGCATCCGAAAGTCCGGCGTCACCATTCTGCTGGTCGAACAGAACGCCAAGGCAGCGCTTGCCATTGGAGACCGCGCCTATGTGCTGGTCGAGGGCAAGGAGCGGCACCAGGGCGTCGCCTCCGAGCTCTGGAACGACCCGGTCGTCGCTGAACTCTATCTTGGCCAGCGCCGCCTCGACCTTGGACAAGGAAGCGCGGCATGAACCTGCAATTCGTCGTCGACGGACTGCTGGCAGGGTCGATGATCGGCCTCGGCGCCATCGGCGTGACACTCACCTATTCGATCCTGCGCTTCTCGAACTTCGCCCATGGCGACTTCATGGCCTGGGGCGCCTATGCGACGCTCGCCGTGGTTGGCGCCATTGGCGCGATTTTCGGCAAGATCGCGCCGATCGCGCCCCTCTCCTTCGGTTGGCCGCTGATCGTCGCGCTCATCATCGGCATGGCGGCCACCGGCCTGCTGGCGCTGGCGCTCGACATGGTGCTGTTCGCGCGGCTGCGGGCCAAGGGCCAGGCGATCATCGTGGTGATGGCGAGCTTCGGCGCCTCGATGGCGCTGAGAAGCCTGCTCGAATTCATCTTCACCTCGCGTCCGACCTATTTCAGCCGGGCGATCCAGATCGCCATGCCGATAGGTTTCGGCATCCGCATCACCCCGGACCAGATCGCGCTGCTGCTGCTGACCGCCGTGCTGGTGCTCGGCGTGCATCTCCTGATGACGCGGACCCAGACCGGCCGCTCGATGCAGGCATTGAGCCAGAACGCGGCACTTGCCCGCATCGTCGGCATCGACGTCGCCAGGGTGGTGCGCGTCACCTGGATCATCGGCGGCGCGCTGGCCTGCGTCGCCGGCGTCATGATCGGCATTCTCATCCAGATCCGCCCGTTCATGGGTTTCGAGATGCTGCTGCCGATGTTCGCGGCCGCCATCCTCGGCGGCATCGGCAGCGTGCCCGGCGCCGTTCTCGGCGGCCTGATCATCGGCATGGCCGAAGCGGCTGCCGTGCAATTGATCGGCGCCGAATGGCGGGCAGCCGTCTCGTTCATCATCCTGATGGCGGTGCTGTTCGTGCGGCCCATCGGCCTTTTCGGAGTGAGGGAACGCTGATGGATCTGCTCGGCTACGGCGCCTTCTTCCTGACCACCGCGCTGATCTTTTCGCTCATCACGCTCGGGCTCAATCTGCAATGGGGGCTGACCGGGCTTTTCAATGTCGGGGTCGCCGGCTTCGTTGCCATCGGCGCCTACACCTCGGCGCTGCTGACCACGCCCGACGATGCCGCGCGCCTGGGCGGCTTCGACCTGCCGATCCTTATCGGCTGGCTTGGCGCCATGCTGTTGGGCGGCGTCGCCGCCGCCATCACCGGCATTGCCACGCTACGTCTGAGATCGGACTATCTGGCGATCACTACTTTCGGCGTCGCCGTCGTCGTGCAACTGGTAGCGCTCAACGCCCAGAAGCTGACCGGCGGGCCGTTCGGCATCGGCTTCATTCCGCGTCCGTTCGGCGGTCTTGCCGAAACGCCTTTGCTGTTCAACCTTTCGAACCTTGCGATCGTCTCGGTGGTGACGCTGATCGTCTATCTCGCGCTGGAGCATCTGTCGCGCAGCCCGTGGGGGCGCGTGTTGAAGGCGCTTCGCGAGGATGAGCGGGCCGCCATATCCCTAGGCAAAAGCGCACGGTTCTACCGCGTTCAGGCCTTTGCCGTCGGTGGCGCCATCATGGCGCTTGCCGGTGCGCTGCAGGCGCATTTCACCGGCTTCATCGCCCCGGACAATTATTTGCCGGCGCTGACTTTCCAGGTCTGGGTGATGCTGATCGTCGGTGGCTCGGGCAGCAACATCGGCGCCGTCATCGGCAGCATCCTGGTCTGGGCGATATGGGCCGGATCGGGAGCCTTGACCAGTATGTTGTTCTCGCCCGAACAACAGGCCCGCGCCGCTTCGCTGCAGATCGTCGCCATCGGCGTGATGCTGTGCGTCATCCTTCTGGTCAGGCCGAACGGCCTGTTTGGCGACAGGCCGCGGCGCCCAAGGTTCGGCAAGCGTGCACGCGTGGCCCCGAGCGAGAGCGGCTCATGAACGCTGTGACCCGGCCGCACGGCGTTTCCCTTTGGCATGCCGTCAGCCGCAGTCGCCGCCACCGGCCCGCCCTCGAAGGCGCACTCGATGTCGATCTGGCAATTGTCGGCGGCGGGTTTTCAGGCCTTTCCACCGCGCTGCACAGTGCCGAGAAAGGCATCTCGGTTGCCGTCCTCGAGGCGGAAATCATCGCCTGGGGGGCAACCGGCAGGAATGCCGGCTTCGTCGTGCCGAATTTCGCGAAAAGAGACCCCGACGATATCATTGCCCAGCTCGGGCCCGAACGCGGCGAACGCCTTGTCGATTTCGCCGCCGGCAGCGCCGACCTCGTCTTCGACCTGATCAGGCGGCATGCCATCGAATGCGATGCCGTCCAGAGCGGCTGGATACAACCAGCCCATTCACCGGCCGCTTTGCAAAAGACCAGATCGCGCGCCGAACAATGGGCACCACGCGGAAGGCCGGCCGTTGCGCTGGATAGACAGGCGGTCGAAGAGCTGACCGGCGTTCGCGGTTATCTCGGCGGCTGGATCGACAGATCGGGTGGCGTCCTCAATCCGGTCGAATATGCGCGCGGATTGGCCGACGCGGCGGAAAAGGCCGGAGCGCGCATCTTCGAGCATACGCGTGTCGCGTCGATCGATCACATAGGCGATGGTTGGGCTTTGAAGACGGCCTCCGGTTCGGTACGCGCAGGAAAGGTGCTGGTCGCCACCAACGCCTATGGCGGAGCGCTGGATCGCACGTTGCAGCGAACCTATTTCCCGCTGAAAATCTTCCAGATCGCGACAGCGCCGCTGCCGCGCGAAATACGCACTCGCCTGCTTCCTGGCGGGCAAGGCGTCGGCGACACAAGACGCAATCTCTTCACCTTCCGCTTCGACGGCGAAAACAGGCTGATCACCGGCGGCATGCATGTTTTTGGCCCCGGTGCCGACACGCGGGTGCCGCGGGCGATCTGGCGGCGGCTGGCGAAGCATCTCGATCTCCCGGACATCCCGCCGCTTGAATACAGCTGGTCGGGGATGGCTGCCGTCGAGCCCGACTTCCTGCCGCACCTCGTCGATCTCGGCCCCGGCCTGATTGCGGGCTTTGCCTGCAATGGGCGCGGCATCGCCATGACGACTGCCATGGGCAAGGTGCTTGCCGACTGGGCGAGCGGAACAAAGCCTCAGGATTTGCCGCTGCCGTTTGGACCGCCGTCGCCGATCCCGCTCCACAGTCTGATGCGGCATGCGCCAAACATGCTGCTCCCCTGGAGCATGCTGCGCGACCGGCTGGATGGGGTAGGCTAGCTCGCCCTCGCTGCGCGCGTAGGATACCAAGGCTGATCGACGGCGCGTGTCCGTCCGCCGTCCTGATACCGAACCGCTAGACTCGCTCAAATCATGTTGTTAACGACAGCGGATGAAGCAGAACTATCTTTATCTCATCATCGGCGCTTTGGCCGTCGCCGTTATTGCGTTGGGGATTTACGTTTATCGCGAGGAGACTAGGCCGAAAGGCGTGGAACTTCGCATCGACGATTCCGGCATTTCAGTTCAGGAAAAATAGACCGCGTAGTCCTGTTGCCCGGCTTTGCACTGGAAGTCGGCTTGTACCGCCTCACCCCAACTCCAACGTCGTTATCGCAAAAACTCCGGACTGCTTGAGCTGCGGCGCCTTTCCCTTGTACATCCGAGCCGTCTCGAAGCCCGGTTGAAGGCCTGCGGACGACAGCAAGTCTGCAAATTGCCGGCTGGTTTCGGGAACGTCGAGATGGACGTTTCCGGGACCGGACATGTGCGCGAGCGCGGCGAAGAGATGGCTTGCCGCGTCCAGGCTGTCGGCAAAGAGCGGGCCGATCTTGCAGCCGTCCCGGCATTGGCGCGCGACGCCGTATCCCGCAATGGCGCCGTGCTTGAGGATGGCAAGCGCCATATGCGGCGGGCGCAGCCAGTGTTCCAGGAAGGATCGCCTCGGGCCGGGAAAGAAGCAGCGGTCATAGTCCAGTATGTCCGGCACGAGTTCCGGCCCTATGGCGCGAATGTCGTTGCCGACGGCTGCCGGGACATTCGGTGACCCCATGAACCGGATCGTCCGGTAGGCCGGTGCAAAACCCATGCTGCGGTAGTTGGCCTGCTGTTCGACGACACCGTCGAGGCCGATCGTGCGCTTGCCGAGCCGCGCCGTGCCGGCATCCCAAACGACCTTGCCATGGCCTTGGCCACGCCTGTCCGGCCGGCAGATGTAGAGGCCGATGAAGCCGAAACCGTCGCCATAGGCGACGGCCGAAATGCCGGCCGCCATCTCGCCATCGATAAAGGCGCCGATGAAGCCCTGCGGGTCGGCTGCCTGAAACAGCGCGGCATCGTTAAGGCCGGGATTCCAGCCTTCCGCCGCCGCCCAATCGACAAAGGTTTGCACTTCTTCACGTGCGAGCGTTCGGATCGTTCGGGGCATTGCGATCACTCGGCGGCGCCAGGCGCGAAGGATTTCAACGCGCCATGATAGGACTTTGCCAACGGGCTTGCATAGGCGCCGCGCTTGGATGTCGTCAGGCCAAGGGCGATCAATGCCTCGGCCTGTTTCACGGCAGCGCCCACGCCGTCGATGACCGGAAGCCCGAATTCCCGCTGCAGCGCCGCCGCCAGATCGGCCATGCCGGCACAGCCGAGCACGATCGCCTCGGCGCGATCCTCGTCGATGGCGCGCGCAATCTCGTTGCGCAGCCTGAGCAGTGCGTCGGACGCCGGATCTTCGAGGGCAAGAACCGGGATGTCGGCGGCGCGCACACGCGCGCGCCCTGCCATGCCATAGCGCTGCACCAACCCTTCGACCGGCACGCGCGAACGTCCGGTGGTGGTGACGACGGTGAAGCGCTGGGCGATGAACGAGGCCGTGCTGAGCGATGCCTCGCAAATGCCGATGACCGGAATGTTGGCCATGGCGCGCGCGGCATCGAGGCCGGTGTCGTCGAAACAGGCAATGATCGCGGCTTGCGCGCCCGAGCGTTCGCCGGCGGCGATCTCGACCAGCAGGCCGGGCACGGCAAGTGCTTCATCGTAATAGCCTTCGATCGATACAGGTCCCATCGACGAGGTGACGGCAACGATCTTCGTCGATTGAGCAGCGACCGATCGGGCGGCGACCGCGATAGTATCGGTCATGCTGGCGGTGGTGTTTGGATTGACGACGAGGATCTGCACTGTCAGGCACGCTCGCGGCGGCGGCCGACATAGACGATTGCGCCGAGCGTCAGCAGGATCACCAGGAAGGAAAACACGGTCGTCACGGTGCCCAGCGCATAGAGCACCGGCGTCGTGACATTCGTCGTCATGCCGTATATTTCGAGCGGCAACGTGTTGAACGTGCCCGAGGTCATCAGCGTGCGGGCGAACTCGTCATATGACAGAGTAAAACCGAACAGGCCGACGCCGATCAGGCTGGGCGCGATCATCGGCAGCACGACATGGGCAAAGGTCTGCCACGACGACGCTCCGAGATCGCGCGCGGCTTCCTCATAGGCTGGCGAGAACCGGTTGAAGACAGCAAACATAATCAGCACGCCGAAAGGCAAGGTCCAGGTCAGATGGGCGCCGAAAGCGGAGGTGTACCAGGCGGGGCGGAAGCCGATCTGCTGGAAGACGACGCCGATGCCGAGACTGATGATGATCGACGGCACGACCAGGCTGGCGACGGCCAGATAGAACAGTGCGGTTGCGCAGCGAAATTTCTGCCGGAAGGCCAGGCCGGCGAGCAGCGACACGGCGACAGTGACGACCATCACCATCAGGCCAAGGACGAGCGAGCGTTTGAAGCTGCCGCCGAAGTCGCCGACCGCCTGGCGCTCGAACAAATTGGCGAACCAGTGCAGCGACACGCCGTTCAGCGGAAATGTCAGACCGCCGTTCTCGCCCTGGAAAGAGAGGATCAGGATCGCCGAAAGCGGGCCGTAGAGGAACAACACGAAAAGACCGAAGAACGCCGCCAACACATAGAATTCGAGGGTGCGCTTGTCCTGGCTCATCGCCTCACAGCTCCTTGCGGATGTCGACGATGCGCAGGATGCCCGCGACCATCAGCAGCACCAGCACCAAGAGCACGACGGCGTTGGCGGCGGCTGCCGGATATTGCAGCAGCGACATCTGGTTCTTCATCATCAGCGCGACGGAGGCGCTCTGCCCGCCGGACATCACCTGCACCGTCGAGAAGTCGGCCATCACCAGGGTGACGACGAAAATGGTGCCGATCGCCATGCCGGGCTTGGCGAGCGGAATGACGACGTTCCACAGAACCTGCCAGCCGGAAGCGCCGGCGTCGCGCGCGGCTTCTATCAACGACTTGTCGATGCGCATCAGCGTATTGAAGATCGGCGTCACCATGAACAGCGTATAGAGATGCACCATGGCCAGCACCACGGCGAATTCGGAATAGAGCAGCCATTCGATCGGCTTCGGGATCAGCCCCATTTGCACCAGCGTCGAGTTGACCAGGCCATTGCGGCCAAGCACCGGAATCCACGAGATCATGCGGATGATGTTGGAGGTCAGGAACGGCACCGTGCAGACAAGGAACAGCACCATCTGCATGGCCGTGGTCCTGATATGGAAGGCAAGGAAATAGGCGACCCAGAAACCGATGAACAGCGTCAGCGCCCAGACGATGGCGGCGTATTTCAGCGTATTCAGGTAGGTTTTCCAGGTGACCCAGGAGCCGAGCGTGTCGGAATAATTGGTGGTCAGGAAATCCGGATACATCGCTGCGAAATCGTAATCCCAGAATGAGACCACGGCGATCATCAGAATTGGCAGCAGGAGGAACGCGCCGAGGATCAGGGCAAGTGGTGTTGCCTGGAGATAGGGGACGAGGGCGCCGATCGAGAGCCGGCGGCGTCTGGCGGGTTTGGCGGCGGCGGTGGCGGGGCGTTCGAGCGCGGCTGTCATGAACATCTCGGTATAAGTCAGCGATGCGGCGAAGCCGCCTTTCCTTCTCCCCCTTGTGGGAGAAGGTGGCCGAGCGAAGCTCGGTCGGATGAGGGGTGTTCCAGCTTGGCACCAACAGCGCTCCGGCCGGCACCCCTCAACCGTCTTGGCGCTGCGCGCCAATCCACCTTCTCCCACAAGGGGAGAAGGGGAAGACGTTGTACCTACGCAGCGATGAACTCGTTCCAGCGCTTCACCATGTAGCGGTCTTCGTCCATGACCGAGTTCCAGCAGGCGACCTTGCCCATGCGCTCTTCGAAAGAGCCGCCGTCACGCACGGCGCCAGCCTTTTCCATGACCTTGCCGTCCGGCGACAGGATATCGCCCTTTGCCGGCTTGCCTTCGATCCAGTAGCCCCACTCGTCCTCGGACATGAACTTCTTGGCCGACACCATGTTGGCCGAGTAATAGCCCTGGCGGTTGAGATAGCCGCCAACCCAGCCGGACGTGTACCAGTTGATGTATTCATAGGCGGCATCGAGTTCGGCGCCGGAGAGATGGGCTGCCAGGCCAAGCCCGCCACCCCAGGACCGGTAGCCTTCCTTGAGCGGCTGGAACCGGCACGCGATGCCCTTGGAGCGGACTGCGGCCACGGCCGGCGACCACATTGACTGGATCACCACTTCGCCTGAAGCCATCAGGTTGACGCTCTCGTCGAAGGATTTCCAGAAGGCGCGGAACTGGCCGGCTTGCTTGGCCTTGATCAGGAAGTCGATCGTCTTGTCGATCTCCTCCTTGGTCATGTTGCCCTTGTCGGCGTATTTGATGTTGCCGGTGGCTTCCATGATCATCGCCGCATCCATGATGCCGATCGACGGGATGTTGAGGATGGCGGTCTTGCCCTTGAAGGCCGGATCCATGATGTCGGCCCAGGTGGTGATATCGCGGCCGACGAGGTCGGGGCGGATGCCGAGCGTATCGGCATTGTAGATCGTCGGCACCATGGTGAACCAGTTGGTCGGCGCCTTGGCGAAGACCTTGCTGTCCTGCGCCTCGACGTAACCGACCGTGTGCGGCGCGGTGCCCTGGGCGATAACGCTGTCCGGCGCCAGCTTGCCGGTTTTGAACAGCGGCACCAGCTCGTCGTAATATTTCAGCTTGGTGACATCCATCGGCTGCAGGACGCCTGTCGGGAACACCTTCTTGCAGATCCAGTATTCGATGTCGGCGATGTCGTAGCTGTCGGGCTGCGTCACGGCGCGCTGTGCGGCGGCGTCGGAATCGGTTGCTGTCATCTCCAGCGTGATGCCGAGATCGGCCTTGCACTTGTCGGCGATGGCATTGAGGTTGGATACGCCGGTGCCGAACTGGCGCAGCGTGATGTTCGATTGCGCCCAGATGGTCGGAAAGCCAGATATGGCGCCGGAACCGGCGGCGAAACCGACGGCGGCGGCACCTGTCTTGAGCAGCGAACGTCGCGATATTCCAGTCTTCTTGTCGGTGGTGTTGGTCATGTTCAGTTCCCCTGTTTCGATTGGTTATGCTGGATTTCAGGAATCGAGACGACCAAGGACGATCGCGTCCTCGGCGTCCCAGGCGATCGGCACTGCGTCGCCGACGGCAACCGGGCTGGCGAAGAAGCTGGTGTCGTCGACGATCACCGTGAACTCCTCGATGCCGGCGCCATTGACCGAGAGCTTCACGGTCGAACCGCGGTACTCGACGTTTGCAATAATGCCGGTGAAGCCGAGCCCGGCTGCCGGCGGCTCGCCGATGCGCACGTGGTCGGTGCGAATGGCGATGTCGATGGGTTCCCCGGTCTCCCTGCCCTGCCCGCTGGCCGCGAGCGTGACGCCGCCGGGCACATCGAAAACGACCATGCCGTCGCGACTGCCGGCGACGCGCCCGGAGATGACATTGTGGTCGCCCATGAAACGAGCGACGAAGGCCGTGGCCGGCCGCTCGAACACCGTGCGAGGGTGCGCCGCCTGCTCGATACGGCCGTCGTTCATCACCACGATCAGGTCGGCCAGCGCCATCGCCTCTTCCTGGCTGTGGGTGACGTGGACGAAAGTGATGCCGAGCGACGTCTGCAGCTTCTTCAGTTCGGCTCGCATGCGGATCTTCAGGAAAGGATCGAGCGCCGAAAGCGGTTCGTCGAGCAACAGCGCCTCGGGATCGGTGATCAATGCGCGCGCAAGAGCAACGCGCTGCTGCTGCCCGCCGGAAAGCTGCGCCGGGCGGCGGCTGGCATAGGCCTCCATCTGCATCAGCTTCAGCATGTCGAGTGCCTTGACGCGGCGTTCCTCCTTGCCGACGCCTTTCATCTTCAGGCTGAAGGCGACATTGTCGATCAGGTCGAGATGCGGAAACAGTGCGTAGGACTGGAACATCATGGCAGTGCCGCGCCTGGCCGGCGGCAGGTCGGTGACCACTGTGTTGCCGAGACGCACGTCGCCACTCGATATGCTCTCGTGCCCGGCGATCATGCGCAGCGTCGAGGTCTTGCCACAGCCGGACGGACCGAGCAGGCAGCAATAGGTTCCCGCAGGGATTTTCAGGCTGATGCCTTCGACGGCAGTCGTCGCGCCATAGACTTTCGAAACGGACACAATGTCGATTTCGGCGGCTTTGGACATCCAGCTTCCCCTTTGGTCGGATTAGCCAAAGCATCATGCGTGCCAGTTGCGCGCCGCCGCACCAACCGACTGAATCCTCGAAGAAATCAGGGCCGCCTCTATTTAGCTGCCGATACGTCGCCCTTGTGCAATGCACAAATTATAGGCGATTGCCGCCGATCTTCGCAAAGATCGTATGCAATCTTTTTCATCTCTGTATTCACTTTGTCTCTCGTCCAAGCGATGCGATTCAGGGTAGAAGAACGCAGGACCACTGCCATGAACATTGCCGACCAGACCTTCCCTGCTATCGAGGCCGCCAACGAGGATCGCGCGCAGGCGATCCGCGACCAGTTGCGCGACGCGATCGTCGATCGCCGGCTGGCGCCGGGAACAAAGCTTTCCGAAGGCGAAGTCGGCACGCTGTTCGATGTCAGCCGCACCGTGGCGCGTGCGGCACTGCAGATGCTTTCCTTCGAGGGATTGGTGCGCACCGAGCGCAATCGCGGCGCCTTCGTCGCCAATCCGTCGCCGGAGGAAGCGCGGCAGGTTTTTGCTTCGCGCCGGCTCATCGAACCAGGCATCGCGATTGCCGCCGCCGGACGGATGACGCCGGCGCATGTCGCCGCGTTCAAGGCCCAGCTCGACGAAGAAGGCCGTTTCATCGCCGAACGCGGACCGAACGCAAGGCGATCGGAGATCAAGGCGTCGGGGGATTTTCACCTGCTTCTGGCGTCGGTCGCGGGAAACGTCATCCTGCAGCGCTTCATGGAGGAATTGGTCGCTCGTTCATCGCTGGTGATCGCACTCTATGGCCGCTCGGGCATCTCGAGCTGCGGCCACAACGAACACACGCAGATCCTCGAGGCGCTGGAAAATGGCAATGCCGAACGCGCCAGCGCGCTGATGCTGCACCACATCGACCATATCGAGGCCGACCTCGATCTGCGCGTCAGGAGCGGCCCGGCACTCAGGCAGGCGCTCGAGTTCTGAGATCGCGTCAACGCACGATCCTCACACACATCGGCGTGCCAATATCGATGGATCGGCCGGCGTCGGTCAGCCGGCCGGTTGCGACATCACGGGCGAAAATCGAGATGCGGTCGGCATTCTGGTTGGCCGAGAACAGATGGCCGCCCGAGGGCGTCAGTGCCAGATTGCGCGGCGTGGCGCCGCCGCAAGGCGTATAGCCGACAAGGGCAAGCCTGCCGGTTTGCTGGTCGATCGAAAACACCACGATGCTGTCATGGCCGCGGTTGGAGCCGTAGAGAAAGCGGCCGTCAGGCGAGATCTGGATGTCGGCGCAGTGATTGCCGTCGCGCGCCTCGGGCGGCACGGCCGGCTTGCTGTCGATCACCGGAAGCTTGCCTGATGCTTCGTCCAGCGCCAGCGAGACAACCGTCGAATCCAGCTCGTTCATGACGAACACGAAGCGACCGCCCGGATGCAGTGCGAGATGGCGCGGACCCGCGCCTGGCGCAAGCGCCGACTCGGCGAGCTTCGTCAGGCTGCCGTCTGAGCCGATGCGATAGGACACCAGCCGGTCGATGCCGAGGTCAGCGACGATCGCCATGCCGCCGGCAACCGTCTCGGTTACGCTATGGGCATGCGGCCGCTCCTGGCGGGCAGGATCTGGTCCGGTCCCGCTATGGGCAACGCTCGACAACGGCGCTGTCAGGCCGCCATTCTCACCCAACCCATAGACCACGACCGAGCGATCGGGGCCGCCCTCGCCCATGCCGTAATTGGCGACCAGCAGCTTCGTCCGGTCGCGCGTGATGGCGTTGTGCGCCGTGATGCTGCCCAGCGTCGGCTGCTTGTTGATGTAGGACAGCGTGGCGGTCTGCCTGTCGAAACGGTAGGCCGAGACCACCCCTTCGCGCCAGGTGAACACTTCTGAGTTGGCATAGATGTGGGAGCCGTCCGGCGTCACCGACAGGAAGGTGGGATTGTCGATGTCTCCCGTCTCGGCCAGTTTCTTCGTCCGCAGCGTCCCTTCGTCGAAACTGTAGACACCCAGCCCGATGCCGCGCGCGCCCTGAAAATACGGGGCGTCGCGATTGAGGCTGCCGACGAAAACCAGACAGGCATTCTGCATCACTTCCTCCCTTGTCCGCCGGCATTGGCCCCGACGGAGCAGGCAAAATTTCGCCTGTTCACGCTTGCAACACAACCCCATATGTGAAAATACTATTCACAAAAGAAGATTGACGGGAGGATCGATCATGCATTTCGCTGGTCTGCGGCGCGCCCTGATGGACGATTCCCGCTCCCAGAGGAAGTCGTCATGAGCGGTTTCGCGCCAACCGTGGGCGTGGCATCGACACACCCCGCCAACATGCCTAGGAATCACGCCGACCTTCCCGTCTGGAACGCGGAGAACTGGTTCTACGAAGACTGGCCGGTCGGCCAGAAGATCCGCTCGCTGCGCCGGACCATTGCCGAGGGCGACAGCCATCTCTTCAACACGCTGGTGCTCGACATCCATCCATACGTGCAGGACCAGATGTTCGCCGAGACGCAAGGCATTTTCGGCAAGCGGCTGGTGGCAGGGGCCTTCGTGTTCTCAGCCGGGCTCGGTCTCGTCGCCACCAATTGCATCAACGCCTTTTCGTATGGCTACGACAAATTGCGCTTCATCAAGCCGGTGTTCATAGGCGACACGATCTATTCGATCCGCTCCAACCTCGACAAGAAGCCAAAATACAAGGAAATGGGGCTGATCCGCGCCAGCTATGAAGTCTTCAAGGGTGAAGGCGAGCTCGTGCTTTATTGCGAGCACCTGCAGACGGTGAAGTACCGCAATCCGGCCGATTTCGCCGGCAAGACGGAGAAATAGGCAATGGCTGCCATTGCCGAACTGCCGCTGACCGGGCTCATCGTTGTCGATATGAGCCAGTTCTTGTCCGGGCCCTACTGCTCGCTCAGACTGCTCGACCTCGGCGCTCGCGTCATCAAGATCGAACGGCCGGATGGCGGCGACCTGTCGCGCCGGCTTTATCTCAGCGACACCGAGATCGGCGGCGATTCCACCATTTTCCATGCGATCAACCGCGCCAAGGAAAGCCTTTCCATCGACTTGAAGGACGAGGCCGACCTTGCGGCGCTGCGCGGCCTGCTGGCCAAGGCCGACGTGCTGATCCAGAATTTCAGGCCCGGCGTCATCGAACGCCTGGGCTTCGATTACGAGGCGGTGCGCAAGATCAATCCGCACCTGGTCTATGCCTCGATCAGCGGCTATGGCGACGAAGGCCCGTGGGTCAAGCGGCCCGGGCAGGATCTGCTGGCGCAGGCCCGCTCCGGCGTGATGTGGCTGAACGGCGACGAGGACCAAGGGCCGGTGCCCTTCGGCCTGGCGATCGCCGACATGCTGGCGGGTTCCGCCGCCGCGCAAGGCATCCTCGCCGCACTGGTGCGGCGCGGCGTGACCGGCAAGGGCAGCCATGTCGAGACCAGCCTGCTCGAAGCGCTGGTCGACTTCCAGTTCGAGGTGCTGACCACGCACCTCAATGACGGGCGCCGGCTGCCGCGGCGGTCGAGCTTCCGCAGCGCGCACGCCTATCTCTCGGCGCCCTACGGCGTCTATCCGGCCAAGGACGGCTATCTGGCGATCGCCATGACGCCGATCTCGAAACTCGCCGATCTCCTCGGGCTCGAGGAGCTTGCGCCCTATCGCGACCAGCCGTCGACCTGGTTCACCGCCCGCGACGAGATCAAGGCGATCATCGCGCAAAAGATCGCAACGAAGACGGTCGACGAATGGCTTGCCATTCTCGAGCCTGCCGACATCTGGTGCGCCAAGGTTTTGACCTGGCCGGAGATGATGGCCAGCGAAGGCTTCCAGGTCCTCGACATGCTGCAGACGGTGACGCGCGAGGATGACGTTTCGATCCTCACCACGCGCTCGCCGCTCAGGGTAGACGGCATCCGCGCGAAGGTCGAGCGGGCCGCGCCACGCATCGGCGAGCACAGCGCAAAAATCCGCGCGGAGTTCGGGCTGTGAGCGACGTCACGCTCAAAGGCATGACCTGGAGCCATCCGCGCGGCTATGACCCGATGGTCGCCTGTTCGAGACTGTGGAAGCAACAAACTGGCATCGCCGTTGAATGGGACAAGCGCTCGCTGCAGGATTTCGAATCCTTCCCGGTCGAGGAACTGGCCCGTGCCTACGACCTGATCGTCGTCGACCATCCGCATGTCGGCCAGATCACCGCCGAGAACTGCCTGACGCCGCTCGATGTCGCCGGCCGGGAAGGCGAGCGTGCAGCACTTGCGGCGGGCAGCGTCGGCCGGTCCTTTCCGAGCTACAACTGGCAAGGCCGGCAGTGGGCGTTTCCGATCGACGCGGCCAGCCAGGTGCAGGCATGGCGGCCCGACATGCTTTCGGCTGCGCCGGCGAGCTGGGCCGATGCCCTCGATCTGGCCCGGCAAGGCCACGTGCTGTTGCCGCTCAGGCCGCCGCATTCGCTGATGGTGTTCTACACGCTTGCCGGCAATCTCGGCCGACCCGCCGGTGAAGGCCCTGGCGACCATGTGGATCCGGCAGCGGGCAAGCAGGTCTTCGAGATGATGCGCGAGATCGCAGCCCTCGTCGACCCGGCCTGTCTTGGCATGGATCCGATCGCGGTTCTGGAGCAAATGGCCGGATCCGGCTCGCGGATCGCCTGCGCGCCGCTGATCTATGGCTATGTCTCCTATGCCATCGCCGGGTTTCGACCCAACCGCCTGGCTTTCGCGGATATTCCGGCCGCTGGCAATGCCGGCCCCAAAGGCTCGGCGCTCGGCGGCACCGGCATCGCCGTGTCGGCCTTCTCGAAGGCCGGACAGGAAGCAATCGACTTCGCCTACTGGATCGCCAGCGGTGACGTGCAGCGCGGCCCTTACGCCTCGGCCGGCGGCCAGCCCGGCCATGCGGCAGCCTGGGCGGATGCCGCCGTCAACGCCGCCGCCGGCAATTTCTACAAGGACACGCGGGCCACGCTCGAAGGTGCCTGGGTCAGGCCGCGGCACGACGGCTACATGGCGTTCCAGCAGGCGGCGTCCGATCGCATCAATCTCGGCCTGAGCGAAAGGCACAATGCCGCTCGCGTCGTTGCCGATCTCAATCGCCTGTTTCGGGAGAGCCTTTCGACGCAGGTGTCCGGCGTTGCCGGCGGAGGAGCCTGAACAACCGAACGGAGGAGAACATGAACAGCCTGATCCGCGGCCTTATGGCCGCAACCGCACTTGCATCGGTCACGACCATAGCCTGCGCTCAAGACGTTTCGGGCGTGATTGCTGGATTGCCGACCGAACTGAAGGCGCAATATGACGGCGCGCCGCAAAAGGTGCTGCCGTCGGCCTGGGATAATTTCACGCCGCCGCCAAAGCCATGGAAATGGTGCCACTCCGAGTCCTACCAGGGCAATCCGTGGCGCGTCACCGTCACCAAGGAGTTGAAGCGGCTGGTCGACGGCCTGATCGCCGACGGCACCGTGGCGAGCTTCGAGGTGTCGGATTCCAACAACGACGCCAGTCAGCAGATCAACCAGATCCGCGCCTTCATCGACAAGAAATGCTCGATCATCACCTCGATCCCCGGCTCGGCGACGGCGCTGGACGATGCCATCGATGCCGCAGCCAAAGCCGGCATCCCCTTCATCACGGCAGCTGGGTCGGTGACCAGCCCGAATGCGATCAATGTCGATTCCAACTATGCGCGCTGGGGCTATGACATGATGACGGCGATCGGCAAAGCAATGCCGGACGGCGGCAGCGTGCTTCTGGTCGAAGGCATTGCCGGTCACCCGATCGTCGTGCAGGAGCGCCAGGGTGCCGACAAGGCGCTGGCCGAAAATTCAAAGCTCAAGGTCTCGCGCAGCGTCAACGGCAATTGGACGGCCAACGTTACCAAGACGGCGGTGCTGCAGGCAATCGCCACCAATCCGGCGCCGATCGATGCAGTGTGGACGACGGGCAGCGAAAGCCGCGTCGTCGCCGAGGCCTTTGCCGAGGCCGGCCGCCCTGCCCCGCTGATCACCGGCTCGATCACCGGCGATGCGCTCGGCTACTGGAAGGCCAATCCCGACAAATACCGCTTCGAAGGCCATGCGGTTCTGCCGCACTGGACGGCCGAGACGCTGTTTCGTGTCGGGGCGCGCATGCTGGATGGGCAGAAGCCCAAGCTCAACACGCTGCTGATCCCGATTCCGCCGGTGCACAATGCCGACCTCGGCGCCTGGTACAAGGACTGCATAACGCCGGACGCCGTCTCGATCTTCCCGGTCCCGCCGAAGGATCCGATGCCGGAGGAATGGCTCGATGCCTATTTCGCCAATCCGGCACCGACCAAGGGCTGGGACTATTCGAAGGTGCCGGACGCCTGCGCCAAGTAGCATTTATGAGGGCCGGCTCCGCACCAGCGGTGCCGGCTTTCTACATCAGGATTGCTCATGCTGGAAGTCCAGGCCATCTCGAAACGCTACGGCGAAACGATTGCGCTGGCCAATGCCTCCATCGCATTCCGCGCCGGCACGATCCACACCATCCTGGGCGAGAACGGTTCGGGCAAGAGCACCCTGGTCAAGCTGCTGTCGGGGATCGTGCAGCAGGACAGCGGCGCGATCCTGCTCGACGGAGCGCCCTTTACCGGCCTCTCGCCGGCGGCGTTCCAGACCGCCGGGTTGGCCACCGTGTTCCAGGAAGTGCTGATCGCGCCTGACCGTTCGGTGACGGACAACATCCTGCTCGGCCTCGACGGCCTGCTGACGCGCACCGTGCCGCGCGCCGAGCGGCGGCAACGCGCGCAAGCGGTGCTGAAGCGCTTCGCGGTGACCGAGATCCCGCTCGACCAGTTGGCCGGGCAAGTGCCGCTTGCGGTTCAGCAATTGGTAGTGCTCGCCCGCGCCGTGGTGCGCAGCCCGCGCATTCTCATCCTTGACGAGGTTACAGCGGCGCTCGACTTTGCCGATCGCGAGGCGGTCTTTGCCATGATGCGCAAGCTTGCCTCCGAAGGCTGCCTGATCCTGTTCATCACCCATCGCATGGACGAGGTGATGTCGCTTTCGGACCGGATTTCCGTGCTGCGCGGCGGCAGCGTGGTGACGACTGAGGAACGCGGCACGTCCACCGCATCCGAACTTCTCAGAGCGATGGCGCCACGCACGGCGGCGGAGCTGGCGCATGGCTGATCGCGCCAGCCTTTCGGTGCGTGGCCTGGTGATCGCGCCGGGCGCAAGCCCCATGACGCAAACCATTGCGCCGGGCGAGATCGTCGGCCTTGCCGGCCTCGACGGCCACGGACAGGAGCGGTTCCTGAAAGTGCTGGCCGGCCTGGAACGCCCGGCCGGCGGCGAGGTGACCGTCGAGGCGCCAACCGGAGCGCGCGCGATCACCAATTTCCGCAAGGCGGTCGCCGGCGGCATCGCCTATTTGCCGCGCGACCGGCGCACCACCGGCATTTTTCCGACCCAATCGGTGCTCGACAATTTTGCCGTCTCGACGCTGTCGCGCGATATGCGTTTCGGCCTGCTCAGCTTCGCCGCGCGGCGGCAGCGCTATGAGAGCTACCGGGACAGACTGTCGATCATCGCGCCACGGCCGGACGCCCCGATCACCACGCTTTCCGGCGGCAACCAGCAGAAGGTGCTGCTGGCCCGCGCATTGGCGCTGGAACCGGCGATCCTGCTCCTCAATGATCCGACGCGCGGTGTCGACGTGGCGACGCGCCATGTCCTCTACGATGTGTTTCGTGGACTGGCGGCGGACGGCATGGCTCTGGTCATCCTGTCGAGCGAGATCGAGGAGATCCTGCTGCTTTGCCATCGCGTGCTGGTATTTCGCGAACAGCAGGTCGCGGCCGAAATCACCGGAGACGCGATGAAAAGCGATACGGTGATCGCCGCCATGTTCGGACGCGCCGCATGAGCGGGTTGCGGCGCATGGCGGCGCGATGGCGCGGCGCTGGCTTTGCGGCAGTGCTGCTGGCCATCCTGATCGCGGTCAATCTGCTGCTCAATCCGGCGCGCTTCCATCCTGCCGCCTGGGGCGCGCTGATCGGGCTCGCCGCGCCGCTGATCGGCGCAGCGGTCGCCTCGGCTCCGGTGATCCTCGCCGGGCGCGGCGGCATCGACATTTCCGTCGGGCCGCTGATGGGCTTCGTCAATGCGATGGTGATCCAGGTGCTGTTTCTCAGGCTTGGCATGTCTTCGCCGCTGTTCATCGTGCCGGCGGCGCTTCTGATCGGCGCGATCGTCGGCGCCGCCAACGGCTTTCTGGCGACCATCGTCCGCATCCAGCCGATCGTCGCAACGCTCGGCACCTATCTGATCCTCACCGGCATGACGCTGACCATCCTGCCGGCGCCGATCGGGCCGGCGCCGGGCTGGCTGAAGGCAATGGCCGGACCCTGGTCGGCGCTGCCGCTGGCGCTGATCTTCCTGTTCTGGTGGCTGGTGCGGCAGACGCCTTATTACGACCAGCTGATGGCGGTGGGCAGCGACGATCGCGCCGCCTACACGGCCGGCGTTCCAGTCACCAAAGTCCGTTTCATCGCCTATGTCATGACCGGCATACTTGCCGCCTGTGCCGGCCTGATGCTGACCGCGCTGATCGGTTCGGCCGACCCTAATATCGGGCCAAGCTACACGCTGATCGCGATTGCCGCGGTGGCGCTCGGCGGCGTCAGCCTTGCCGGCGGGCGCGGCGGGCTCGCCGGGGCCGCGATCGGCGCTGTCGACATCTTCCTGCTGCAGAGCGTGCTGACCGCCTTCAACGTCTCCACCTATGTGCTGCAGATCGCCTATGGCGCGATCCTGGTTGTGGCCGTGATCATGACGGCGCTGCAGGAGCGGCTATCAGGGCGGAAAGGCTGAGAAGCATGAGCCGGAACTGGTTCCAATCCACCAATGCCCGCGTCGCCGGTGCCTTTGCCGTCGCTGTCGCCTTGCATGTCCTTGGCACCTTGCTCATCCCGGGCTACTCCCAGCCCTTCGCCATCCGGGCGCTGCTGGTGATCGCCTCGCTGCTGGCGGTGGCATCGATCGGCCAGACCCTCGTCGTCATTCTCGGCGGTATCGATCTGTCGATCCCCTTCATCATCGGCTTTGCCAATGTCGTTGCCGCACAGCTCTACGGCGACGGCTGGAATTTTGTTTTTGTCTGCGCGGCCGTCGTCGCGCTCGCCATACTGATCGGGGCGCTGAACGGCCTGATCTCGCGCGGGCTCGACATCCACCCGCTGATCGTCACGCTCGGCACCGGCATGATCGTGCAAGGTGCCGTCCTGTTGTGGACCGGTGGCTTTCCGTCCGGATCGGCGCCTGCAGCGGTTTCCGCCTTCGTTTCGATCGGCGGTTCGGTCGGACCGCTGCCGGTGCCGGGGCTGGTGCCATGCGTCGCGGTGCTGACCTTGCTGGTGGCGCTGGTGCTGGCGCGCACGCCCTACGGCCGCCGCCTCTATGCCCTCGGCAGCAATCCAGGTGCTGCGCCGCTGGCGCTGATCGATCCGGTCCGCATGTGGACCGTGACCTATGCCGCGAGCGCCTTCTTCGCCGCCGCGGCCGGCGTGCTGCTGCTCGGCTTCACCGGTTCGGCCTATGGCGATGTCGGCCAGCCCTATCTGTTCCAGACGATCGCAGCCGTGGTGGTCGGCGGCGCCGCCCTTGTCGGCGGCCGCGGCAGCTATTTCGGCACCATTGCCGGCGTCCTGGTGCTGACGGAAATCAACACGCTGCTGATCGGGCTCGGCTTCCGGCCCTCGACCGTGCAGGCGGCACTTGGCCTGGTCATCGTGCTCCTGGTTTCGCTCTACGGTCGCGAGCGGCACGTGTCGGCGACGATCTGAGGCCACCTATTCGTTTGAGCCGCATTTGTGCGACGCCAAGGGATTCCACTTGGCTGCAAAATGCTCTACAAACTCCACAGCCGCTTGGCGTTGCCGGACAGCAGTTGTTGCCGTTCATCGGCGCTGGTGCCGGCAAGCAGCGCGTGCGTTGCCGCAATCCAGGTCGCAAGCCCGCCGCCGAGCGTGCAGACCGGCCAGTCGCTGCCCCAGACGACGCGGTCCCAGCCGAAGCATTCGATGGTGTGCTCGACATAGGGAAGCAGCGTTTCGACAGTCCAGGATCCGGCATCCGCATATGCGACCACACCGGAAATTTTGCCGACGACGTTCGGGCGCCGCGCGATTTCCGCCATGTGCTCGCGCCAAGGGTGCTCGGCACCCCCCTTGATGTCCGGCACGCCGCAATGGTCGAGCACGAACTGCATGTCCGGCGCCAGGTCGGCGAGTGCCGTCGCCTTGGGGATCTGGTGCGGCAGAACGACAAGGTCGAAGGTCAGGCCGCTGCCGCCTAGCCGCTTGATGTTTTCACGAAACAGCGCGCCCTCCGAAAGCTCGTCCGGCATGACGTGCAGCACGCGGCGAAAGCCCTTGACGAAAGGATCGGCGCGCTGGCGCTCGAGATAGGCGGCAAAGCCTGGCTCTTCCGGACGGCAGGAGGCAATCGCTCCCCTCAGCAAACTGCCCTTTTGCTGCGAGAGCGCTTTGACATGGCCGGTTTCGGCCTCGATGTCGGCTGGATCGACATCGACTTCCATGTGCAACGCGCCCTCGATGCCAGCCCGGCGCGCCTGGAGTGCATATTCGTCGTAGGAGAAATCGCGGTTGAGTGCCGGCACGCCGGCCAGCCAGGGATAGCGTAGCGCGGACTGGTCGATCAGGTGCAGATGGGTGTCGAAGATCATGGTGGCGCGCTCCTCCTTGGCGACTTCGAGATCATCTCACGGAGAAAATCTTCATTCAAATAAGAATTCATCGCGATTGCTTGACGGTCGACCCCGCCAGTTGCGACAGCTTTTCGGTCGCTGCCAGCAGCAGCTCTATCGTCCTGGTGATGTCGGGCGCCTTGGGTGCGTTGACCAGGGTTATGTAGGGGATCGACAGTGCGGCGATCGCCTTGCCGTCCGAGCCGAGAACGGGTGTCGACAGGTTGAACACGCCTGCCGTCTGCATCGACGCCATCATCTCGTAGCCGCGTTCCCGGATCTGGTCGAGGCGGGCGAAGAATTCCGGCGATTGCGGTGGCTTGTCGGTGCTGCGCAGATGTTCTGAGATCATCATCTGGCGCTCGTCCGGCGGGCGGAACGCCAGCAACACATGGCCGGAGCCGGTGTCGAACAGGCTGATATGCGAGCCGACGCGGATGGAGATGCCCCAGTAATCCGGCGCCTCCTGCTGTGCGATCACCACCGCGGAACCGCGGTCGAAGACGACGAGCTGATTTGCCTGCTGTGTGGTTTCGGCCAGTTCGCGCATCAGCGGCGTCGCATAGGAAACCAGCCGGCGCACCGGCGCGTGCAGCTGCGCCAGGCCAAACAGCTTGAGCGTCAGCGAATAACGGTCGCCATCCGGCCGCGTGACATAGCCGCGCCGCACCAGCCGGTCCAGCATGCGGTAGAACTCGTTCGGGCTGCGGTCGAGCTTCTTGGCGATTTCCGCCTGCGTCAGGCCGCCGTCGACGCCGGCCAGCAGCTCGAGAATGTCGAGCCCCTTGTCCAACGCCGGGGCTCGATAGCGGTCATCTTCCTCGTCCTCTGCCATTGGGCTTCTCCAGTGAATTTCACCTTTCATATACGCATAACGGCATTGCTTCCGGAAGAACTTTCGGCTTGACGATCCTATAAATGTTTTGTTTGTATATGAATGAAGCTGCCGATCCGCCCTCGCTATGGATCGACGCAGACTCTTGGGAGGATACCAATGACGAAACTGTTTTGCGGCCTGTCGGCCGGCGTAACGCTGCTCGCACTGGGTGCGAGTGCCCTTGCTGCCGACCTGCCCGGCAAATTCGACGGCGTCACCATCGACGCCAAGCTGATCGGCGGCCAGCAATATGAAGGGCTGTACGCACGCATCGGCGAATGGGAAAAACTGACCGGCGCCAAGGTCAACGTGATCTCGAAGAAAAACCACTTCGAGCTCGACAAGGAAATCAAGTCGGACATCGCCTCCGGCAGCATCAACTGGTGCGTTGGGTCGAACCATTCGTCCTTCGCGCCGCAATATCCTGATATCTACACCGACCTCAACAAGCTGCTGCCGAAGGAGGAGATCGACGCCTTCGTGCCGTCGACGATCAAGGCCTCGACGCTCGACGACAAGCTGGTGATGCTGCCGCGCGCGCAGTTCGACGTCTCGGCGCTCTACTACCAGAAGAGCCTCTACCAGGACGAAGCCAAGAAGGCCGCCTACAAGGCCAAGTACGGCAAGGAACTGACACCGCCCGACACCTGGGACGAGGTCGCCCAGCAGGCGGAATTCTTCGCCAGCCCGCCCGATTTCTACGGTACCCAGTTCGCCGGCAAGGAAGAGGCGATCAACGGCCGCTTTTACGAGATGCTCATCGCCGACGGCGGCGAATACCTCGACAAGGATGGCAAGCCGGCCTTCAACTCGGAAGCCGGCGTGCACGCGCTCGACTGGTTCGTCAATCTCTACAAGGCCAAGGCGGTGCCGGCCGGCACCACCAACTATCTGTGGGACGATCTCGGCCAGGGCTTTGCCTCGGGCACCGTCGCCATCAACCTCGACTGGCCGGGCTGGGCAGGCTTCTTCAACGATCCGAAGTCGTCGAAGGTCGCCGGCAATGTCGGCGTGAAGGTGGCGCCGAAGGGATCGGCAGGCATTCGCACCGGCTGGTCGGGGCACCACGGATTTTCGGTCACCGAAAACTGCGCCAGCAAGGAAGCCGCGGCGTCGCTGGTCTGGTTCCTGACCAATGAGGACAGCCAGAAGCTCGAGGCGACAAGCGGCCCACTGCCGACCCGCACGGCGGTGTGGGACTGGGACATCCAGCAGGCGGCCAACGATCCTTACAAGAAGGAAGTGCTGGCGGCTTTCCAGGAAGAGGCAAAGCACGCTTTTGCCGTGCCGCAGACACCTGAATGGATCGAAATCTCCAACGCCGTCTATCCCGAATTGCAGGCCGCCATCCTTGGCGACAAGACCTCCAAGCAGGCGCTGGACGACGCTGCCGCCAAGGCCACGCAAATCCTCGAGGACGCCGGCAAGCTTTGACCATTCTCCCAAGGGGGCGCCGCGCTCATCGAAGAGCGGCGTCCCCGAACTTTTTACGAACCATGCGCAACACGCTTTGTCTTGATCCCAGCTCGCCGATGGCGGCCTTCGGTGTCCGGGCACCAACCAGAACCGGATCGCCATGAAAGGCTGGAGACCTTCGCCGCCATTGCTGCTCCTGCTGCCGGCGGTGATCGTTCTGGCGGCGGTGGTGGTGGTGCCGCTGCTGCTTTCGCTCTATTCCAGCTTCACGCCGTTCCGGCTGACCAGGCCGGAGACGTTCTGGGTCTTCATCGGCGCGCGCAACTACGTCACCATCCTGACCAGCCGCGCTTTCTGGGTCGCCTTTGCCCGCACCGTGGTGCTGCTGACGGTGGCGCTCAACCTGGAAATGCTGATCGGGCTCGGGCTGGCCCTGCTGGTGGAGAAGGCATCGCGCGGCCAGCGGATCCTGCGCACCATCATGATGTTTCCGATGATGTTTTCGCCGATCCTCGTCGGCTTCCAGTTCAAATTCATGTTCAATGACAATATCGGCCTGGTGAACAATGCCCTGCAGGGGCTCGGCCTGACCGATCGCGCCATCCCGTGGCTGATCGACGGCAATCTCGCCTTCATCGCCATCCTGATCGCCGAGATCTGGTCGTCGACCTCGGTGTTCGCGATCCTGATCCTGGCCGGGCTGCTGGCGATGCCGCGCGAACCGGTCGAGGCGGCCCGCGTCGACGGCTGCACGCCGTGGCAGACATTCCGCTATGTCACCTGGCCGTTCATCATGCCGTTTGCCTTTATCGCCATGACCATCCGCTCACTCGACGTCGCGCGCGCCTATGACATCGTAAAGATCATGACCGACGGCGGCCCCGCCGGCCGCACCGAACTGGTCTGGACGCTGGTCGCCCGCACCGCCTACAGCGACGCCAGGATGGGAATGGCCAATGCCATGGCCTATTTCTCGATCCTGCTGTCGATCCTGTTCACCGTCTATTTCTACCGCAAGCTCGCCGCAGCGCGCACGCAGATCGCGGCGGAGTGGTGAGGATGGACCAGAACAGCCTGCATCGCGTCGGCAACAAAGCGCTCGGAATCGTTCACGGCATCGGACTGTTCCTGGCCATGCTGGTCATCTGCCTGCCCGGCATCTGGATCGTGCTGTCTTCGCTGCGGCCGACCGTCGAAATCATGGCCAAGCCGCCGGTGTGGATCCCGCAGCAACTCTCGCTCGACGCCTACGTCGCCATGTTCAGCGGCGTCGGCCAGGGCGGCATTCCGGTGCTCGATTACTTCCGCAATTCGCTGATCATCTCGGTGACCTCGACGGTGATCGCCATCGTCATCGGCATGGCCGGCGGCTACGCCTTTGCGCGCTACCGCTTTCGCGCCAAGTCGGCGATGTTCCTCGGCCTGATGCTGACGCGCACGGTGCCCGGCATCGCGCTGTCGCTGCCGCTGTTCTTTGTCTTTGCGCGGCTCGGCATCATCGACACGCATTTCGGGCTGATCCTGGTCTATGTCGCGCTCAACGTGCCGTTCACCGTCTGGCTGATCGACGGCTTTTTCCGCCAGGTGCCGAAAGATCTCGCCGAAGCCGCGCAGATCGACGGCTGCACGCGCTGGCAGGCCTTCTGGCAGGTCGAGTTTCCACTCGCCGGGCCCGGCATCGCCTCGGCCGGCATCTTTGCCTTCCTCACCTCCTGGAACGAGTTCGCGCTCGCCTCGCAGCTGACGCGCTCGATCAACTCCAAGACCCTGCCGGTCGGCCTGCTCGACTATACGGCCGAATTCACCATCGACTGGCGCGGCATGTGCGCGCTCGCCGTGGTCATGGTCATACCGGCGCTCACGCTTACCTTCATCGTCCAGAAACACCTCGTCGGCGGCCTCACTTCCGGCGCGGTGAAAGGCTGACATGGCAACCGTATCGCTCAAGAACCTCACCAAAAGCTACGGCCCGGTGGCGGTGGTGCACGGCATCGACCTCGAGGTCGCCGACCGCGAGTTCATCGCGCTGGTCGGGCCGTCCGGTTGCGGCAAGTCGACAACCCTGCGCATGATCGCCGGCCTCGAGGCGATCAGCGACGGGATCATCGAGATCGGCGGCCGCATGGTCAACGACCTGCCGCCGCGCTCGCGCAACATCTCGATGGTGTTCCAGTCCTATGCGCTCTATCCGCATATGACCGTGCGCGAAAACCTCGGCTTCTCGCTCAAGATAGCCGGCGCCGCGAAGGAAGAAATGGACCGTCGCGTCGCCGAAGCGTCCGGCATTCTCGGCCTCGACCAATTGCTCGACCGCCGGCCGTCGCAGCTGTCCGGCGGACAGCGCCAGCGCGTCGCCATGGGCCGCGCCATCGTGCGCGATCCCGACGTCTTCCTGTTCGACGAGCCGCTTTCCAATCTCGACGCCAAGCTTCGGACGCAGATGCGCACCGAGATCAAGAAACTGCATGCCAAGGTCCGGTCGACGGTGATCTACGTCACCCATGACCAGGTCGAAGCGATGACATTGGCGGACCGTATCGTCATCATGCGTGACGGTTTCATCGAGCAGGTCGGCACACCCGACGAGGTCTTCCGCCGGCCGCAGACACGCTTCGTCGCCGGCTTCATCGGCTCGCCGCCGATGAACCTGCATGAGGCGGTTGTCGACGACGGACAGTTGCTGTTCGCCAGCGGCGAGAGATTGCCTCTGCCCAGCCAGTTCAAGGCCAATGTCGGAACCGGCGACAAAGTCGTGTTCGGCCTCAGGCCCGACGACATCTATCCGACCGGGCATGGCATCAGCTCCGGCGAAGACGTCGACGTCCACCAGGTGGAGTTGCCGGTGACCGTCACCGAGCCGCTCGGCAACGAGACGCTGGTGTTCGCCGAATTCAACGGCAGCGACTGGGTATCGCGGATGCTCAATCCAAAGCCGCTGAAAGCCGGCGACCGGGTCAAGATGAGCCTGGACCTGTCGCAGGCCCATCTGTTTTCCGCCGAAACAGGCAGGACATTGCGAGGTTAAAATCATGGCAAAGATCGAGAAAATCGAACTGCGGATGGTCGACCTGGTGCCGAAGGTCAAGCGCACCGATGCCATCCAGAGTTTTGTCAGCCAGGAAACACCGATCGTCACCATCACCGACGCCGACGGCGCGGTCGGCACCGGCTACAGCTATACGATCGGCACGGGCGGCTCTTCGGTGATGCGGCTGCTGGCCGACCACCTTGCGCCGCGGCTGATCGGCCGCGATGCCGACATGATCGAGGCGATCTGGCACGAGCTGGAGTTCGCCACCCATGCCACGACGATCGGCGCGATCACGGCAATCGCGCTGGCGGCCATCGACACTGCCCTTTGGGACCTGCGGGCCAAGAAACAGAGGCTGCCGCTGTGGAAGCTGGCCGGCGGCGCCAAGGACCGCTGCCCGCTCTACACGACCGAAGGCGGTTGGCTGCATATCGAAACCGAGGCGCTGGTCGCGGATGCGCTGGCCGCCAAGGGCAAGGGCTTTCGCGGCTCGAAGGTCAAGATCGGCAAGCCGCACGGCTCCGAGGATCTTGTCCGGCTGACGGCGGTGCGCCGGGCGGTTGGAGACTCCTACGAAATCATGACCGACTGCAACCAGGGCTTCTCGGTCGACGAGGCAGTCCGCCGGGCCGAGCGCTTGCGTGAACTCGATCTCGCCTGGATCGAGGAACCGTTGCCGGCCGACGACATAGACGGCCATATCCGCCTGTCGAATGCGACGTCGACGCCGATCGCCGTCGGCGAGTCGCTCTACTCGATCCGGCATTTCCGCGAATATATGCAGAAGGGCGCGTGCTCGATCGTGCAGGTCGATGTCGGCCGCATCGGCGGCATCACGCCGTGGCTGAAGGTGGCGCATGCAGCCGAGGCGTTCGACATACCGGTCTGCCCGCATTTCCTGATGGAACTGCATGTCAGCCTGACATGCGCCGTTCAGAACGGCAGATATGTCGAGTATATTCCCCAGCTCGACCAGCTGACCGGCAAGAAAATGCGTATCGAGGACGGGCACGCATTGGCACCGGACGAACCCGGCATCGGCATCGACTGGGACTGGGATGCGATCAAGGCGAAGAGCATCGCGGAATTCACCATGGCGATAGAAAAATAGGAGGCGGACATGCAGCGAATGGGAATGGTGCTCGGCCTCAAGCCGGAGAAAGTCGCCGAGTATGTGCGGCTTCACGCTGCTGTGTGGCCGGACGTCCTCAAGATGATTTCCGCCTGCAACATCAAGAATTATTCGATTTATCTGAGGGAGCCGGAGCACCTTTTGTTCAGCACCTTCGAGTACCACGGCACCGACTATGCCGCCGACATGGCGAAGATGGCCGCCGATCCCACGACGCAGGAATGGTGGGCGCTCTGCATGCCGTGCCAGGAGCCGCTGCCGACCCGCAAGGAGGGCGAGTGGTGGGCGTCGATGGACGAAGTCTTCCATTATGACTGATGACATTTTCGATCCTGCCTCGCTCTCCCAGGCCTGGGCACAGCCGTCAAAGCCCAGGCCGATCGTGATCTTCGGCGCCGGCTCGATCGTCGGCGATGCGCATTTCCCGGCCTATGGGAAAGCCGGTTTCCCGGTTGCCGGGCTTTTCGACCCCGACCTGGCCAAGGCGGAAAGACTGGCGCAGAAATGGGGCGTCACCGCTTACCGGTCGGTCGAGGAAGCTGCGTCAATCAAGGACGCCGTCTTCGATCTGGCGACGCCGCCGGCCTATCATGCCGGGGTGCTCAGGGCGCTGCCCGATGGTGCGGTGGCGCTGATCCAGAAGCCGATGGGCAGCAATCTCATCGAGGCGACCGACATCCTCGAAATCTGCCGCTCCAAAGGCCTGAAGGCGGCGGTGAATTTCCAGCTGCGCTTCGCGCCGATGATGCTGGCGCTCAGGGATGCGATCGCCAAGGGCTGGCTCGGCGACGTGGTCGATTTCGACGCATGGCTGGCGCTGGCGACACCCTGGCAGCTCTGGGAATTCCTGTTGCAGGCGCCGCGCGTCGAGATCACCATGCATTCCATCCATTATCTCGACCTGATCCGGCAATTGCTCGGCGACCCCAAGGGGGTTCATGCCAAGACACTCGGCCACCCCGGCCATAAGGTTGCGCAAACGCGCACCAGCGCGATCCTCGACTATGGCGACACCGTGCGCTGTGCACTGTCGATCAATCACGATCACAAATTCGGTCGAAAACATCAGGCCTGCGAATTCCGCATCTGCGGCACCGAAGGCGCCGCTTACCTCAAACTGGGCGTCAACCTCGACTATCCGCGCGGCGAGCCGGACATTCTCGAAATCTACCCCAAAGGCGGCACGGACTGGGTTGCGGTTCCACTCGTCGGCGCATGGTTTCCGGACGCCTTTGCCGGCCGCATGGCCAATGTCCAGCGCTACGCGTCGGGCGAGGACGCCGAGCTTGTCAGTTCCGTCGAAGACGGCTGGAACACGATGGCGCTGGTCGAAGCCGCCTACCGATCGAGCGCGGCGCCGGCAACACCGATCGCGGCGAGGCCCTGACATGGAGCAGACTGTCTATTTCGAGGACTACCGGATCGGCTCGTCGCGCATGACCAGCGGGCGCACCATCACCGAGACCGATTTCGTCGTCCATGCCGGCCATACCGGCGATTTCTTTCCCCACCACATGGACGCCGAGTTCATGAAGACGACGCCGTTCGGCCAGCGCATCGCCCACGGCACGCTGGTGTTTTCGGTCGGCGTCGGGCTGACGGCCAGCGTCGTCAACCCGGTTGCCTTCTCCTATGGCTACGACCGGCTGCGCTTCATCAAGCCGGTGTTCATCGGCGATACGATCAGGACCCGCACCACCATCTCGGCTAGGGAAGACGACCCGAAGCGACCCGATTCAGGCCGGGTCGTCGAGCGCTGCGAGGTGATCAACCAGCATGGCGACGTGGTGCTGGTCGCCGATCACATCTACATCGTCGAGCGTCGCGACAAGCCGAGCAGAGCCTCGACGGATGGCGCTGAAACCTAAAGACAAAAAAACCGCCTTGCGGCGGGTCCTCGGTGCGAATCAGCACCATACGCAAATTAGTAGCATAGCTGCCGGCACAAAGCAAGAACAAAATGTGGCAAACCGGACAACCGCGACAGGTTGCGCTGCCCCTTATCGCCCTGCGAACGCCGACTTGCAGGACTTGGGTTCCGCGGAGCAGGCGGATAGAGGTGGTGCAGACATCGGGAATTGGTCATATCCGGTTGACCGGATATACCGGCTTGCCGCCGCGCAGGACCGATGCGACATCGGCAAACACCTTGTTGCGAACCTCCGCGTAAGACTGGGTCGAGTAGTGCGCCGCGTGTGGACTGACCAGGACGGTGTCCAGCGCCAGCAGCGGATTGTCGGGCGAAGGCGGCTCCCGCTCGAACGTGTCGATGCCGGCGCCTGCCAGATGGCTGCGCCGGATCGCGTCCGCCAATGCGACCTCGTCGACCAGGCCGCCGCGGGCCACGTTGATGAGTATCGCCCCTTCCTTCATCCGCGACAGGGCTTGCGCCGACATGATGTTTCTGGTCTCCGGTGTCGCTGGAACGTGCAGCGAGACGATATCGGCCCTGGCCAGCAGATCGTCGAAGCCGACCGGTTCGGCACCACTGGCCGCGATGCGCTCGGCCGGCATATGCGGGTCGTAGGCGATGATGTGGTAGCCGAAGACCCGCGCCCGCTCGGCAGTCAGCCGCCCGATCTGGCCGAAGCCGATCAGGCCGAGGATCTGCCTGTCGGGCCGCGTGATGCCGGCGCCGTCGGTCATTGCAGCCCAGCGGCCGGCGCGCACCGCGCTGTCGAACTGTTTCAGCCTGCGCGTCAAGGCCAGGATCAGGGCTATGGCGTGGGTGCTGACTTCAACCAGATTGGCGTCCGGCACGTAGGTTACCTGAACACCGGCACGGCTGGCGGCCTCGACGTCGATCGAATCGAGCCCTACGCCGAACCGCCCGATGACCTTGAGCCTCTTCAGTTCCGCCAAAACGCGAGCCGTGATCGGCTCCCGCAATACCATCAATGCGTCGGCGTCGCGGCAGTGTTCGATCAGGGCATCTTCCGTGAGCAGCGTCTTTTCGACAAACTCGGCGCTCAAGCCGTCGAGGTAGCGCAGCTGCTCTTCCTCGACTGACAACACGCCGTCGGTCTTGATGATCTTCATGGCAAACTCTTGCTATGAGGCGCTGCGCGCCGAGGCGACGCCGGCGGCAAGGCCGGCCCCGAGAAACATCGTATCGCTGGCCAGCATGTAGAAGCTGATGCCGTGCCGCGACCATTTGCCGACATCATCCGCCGAAGGGCGAAAGATGCCGACGGCCTTGCGCGCCGTGCGCGCCGCGGCCGCGATCCTCATAATCGCGGCATTGAGCTTGTCCTGGCCGGCCGGCCCCATCGCGTCGATCGAGACCGACAGGTCGCCGGGGCCAATGAAGACCACGTCGACGCCGTCGACCTGGACGATGTCGTCGATGTTGGCGAGCCCTTCGGCCGTCTCGACCTGGATGGCGACCGTCAGGACCTCGTTGGCCGATTTGAGGTAGTCCGGAATCCTGTAGCCATAACCGGCGGCGCGGCCCGGGCCGACACCGCGGGCGCCGACCGGCGGGTACCGGCAGGCCATGACCGCCATGCGCGCTTGCTCGGCCGTGGAGACGCGGGGTACCAGGACACCCGACGCGCCGGCGTCGAGCGCGGCCGCCATCCACTCCGGCGTGTGGCCGGGAACGCGCACCATCGCGGGAATCCTGTGGACATCGGCGGCGCGGATCAGATCCTCGAGCCGTTCGCGGCCGATCTGCGAATGCTCCCAGTCGATGCACAGGAAATCGACCCCGCTGGCGGCGGCCACTTCGACCGCCACAGGGTGCGGGATGGCACAGAAGGTACCGATGAGGCGATCGAGAGAGACACATTTCTTGCGAAAGTCGTACATGAAATCTCCAGAAATTTTCGGCGTCGGCGAAAACTGTTCGCGCTAGGTTGCGGTGGTCCGCGACAAAGGAGGCATGGCTTCCGTCGACATCGGGAAATGCCGGCTGCCGCCTGAAAACGGCGGGAAGGTCTTGTAGTCGGCGCGCATCTCCAGCCGCGCCGGCGATTGCAGCGCGTGCGTCAATGCCGCGGGACTGTCGAACATGACCCGATTGCGCTGCATATGGTCGACCCGCGGCCAGGGAAGCGAACCGCACCAATCCAGTCGCGACAGAACCTCGATGTGGCGAATACCGGGGAAGCCCCGCATCAATTGCGGATGATGCGTCACATAGTGGTAGAGCCAGGCATTCATGTCTTCGGCCGGCCCGGGATAGTGGACAAGATAGCTGCAGGGGAGCCCGGATGTCTTGACGCCAGCGTCGTCGACGGGAAACGGACGCACGCACATTGCCTGTTGCGTCGGCCTCGAACCGGCGATGCTCGACAGCATACCAGGTGCGGCAAGCGTCTGCAGATGGCCGGACGGCGCCAGCGCCGCCTCCATGTCCGCCAGTTCGTCGAAATAGAGCTGGAAGCCAAAGACCGGCGGTGGACCATCGTTGTTGAACATGTCCGTCGCCACTTCGGGTAGATAGATGTTTGCAAGCGCAAGGCCCGGCGTTGAAGCAATCACACGCCGCACGGCGTCAACATCTTCGCCGGCGATGGCCAAATTTGCCTCGCGGTCATCATGGAAGAAAGCAAGATAGGCAAAGCGCATGTGGACACCTGCTGGATCGAGTTCGACTAGATCAAATTCGGAAGAAAGAGAGCGATCTGCGGAAAGAGGACAATCAGCAGGATCAGCAGAAGCGTCAGCGCGATGTAAGGCGCCGCAGCCATGGCAACCGTCTTGAGCGATGTGCCTTTCGGCGCAACGCCGATCATGATGAACAGCAGCAGACCAAACGGCGGCGTGGTGAAGCCGACCTCGTAGGCGAGCAGCAGGATCAGCCCGAACCATACCGGCTCGTAGCCGAATTGCTGGGCGATCGGTAGGAAGATCGGCAGCGTGATCAGCATCATCGAGACCTGATCCATGAACATGCCGAGCAACAGGATGACGAGCACCATCATGAGCAGCATGGGATACGGTCCAAGATCGTAGCCGACGATGAACTGGATAAAGCCGTTGGAGGCGCCGGAGAAGGCGAATATCTGCGAGAACGTCGTCGAAGCCGAGATGATCAGGAAGGTCATGCCGGTGACCTTCATCGCATCGTCCAGCGACTTCCAGACAACCGACCAGCTGAACCGTCGGTAGACAAACAACAAGGCGAAGACGGCGGCACAGCCGAGTCCGGCCGATTCCGTCGGCGTCGCTATCCCAAGGATGATCGTGCCGACCACCATGAACACGATGACGCTCATCGGAATGATGTTGACGGCGACCGCCCTCACCTTCTCGGCCGCGGGAACGGCGGGTACCGGATAGTGCGGAGCGGCGTCCGGATCGATCTTCGTCTGCGCGAAGATCAGGGCCGCGTACATGACAACGAGCAGCAGTCCAGGCAGAGCCCCCGCTATGAGCAGCGCGCCGACGTCGATCTGGGCAAGCGAGCCGAGCAAGACGGCCAGCGAGGATGGCGGGATGATGACGGCAAGGCTTCCGGCGCCAAGCACCGGGCCGTAGGCCATATGAGGCTTGTAGCCTCGCTTCAGCATCTCGGGCACCATCAGCGAGCCCATCATGCCGGTATTGGCGAGGCTGGAACCTGACAGCGCGGAAAAGATCGTGCCGGCGGCGAGGACGACATAAGCGAGGCGTCCGCGCAGATTGCCGATGCACAGGTCGAGCGCGTAGATGACCTTCTCGCCGAGGCCGGAGCGGAAAAACAGGCTGCCCATGACGAGAAACATCGGCAGCGGAGCAAGCGCATAGGTCGAGACAGCGTCGGAGAAGTTGGCGACCATCTGCGTCACGCCGATCGAACCGCCGAAGAACAGGTACAGCCCGATCACATTGGTGACGAAGAACGCGAAGGCGACCGGCAGCCCAAGCCCCATCAACACTAGGATGGTGCCGACGAGCACGGCGAATGGAAACAGCCAGGCCACCGGTCAGAGCCCTTCCATTTCCAGCGGATCGAGCGTGTACAGCGTGTCACGGCCGAGCAGATATCTGAGCCATTCCAGCGCCGAGAGATAGAAGGCGAGCATGATGGGCAGAAAGACCAGCCATTTCGGCATATCGAAACTGCGCGTTTCGTATTCGCCGCCCGCCACAGCACTTGTCAGCGAAGACAGAGCGACGCTGCCAAGGTAGAGGCTGACGGCAATGCAGGCGAGATAGACCAGCTTTTCAAGCACCGCCCGTGCCCGCACCGGCAGCGCCTGGCGCAGGAACTCGACGAAGACATGGCCCTTGCTGTGGACCAGCCAGGGCATCGGCAGAAATGCCGCATAGAGCAGACCGTATTCCGTCGCCGATACTGCCCAGGCAAGCGGCCTCAGGCCCAGATTGCGGACGCACACATCAGCAACCACCGCGACGATGATGAGGCCAAGCACCACTTTTGCCGCCGCCGCCAACGCAAGGCTCAGCTTCCCAATCGCTGCAAACGATCTGTCCATTCCCGACGACCCTCATGTCCACCTTGATGAAGGGCGCACCAGCGCCCTCCGCTCGGGCTACTGGAAGAATTTCTTCAACTGATCGATGTTGGTAGGATCGCGTTTGGCCATTCTCGCCCAGCTCGCCTGCGTGGCAGCCGCCAGGAATTTGTCGCGGCCGGCGCCGGTCAAGCTGATCACCTTCTGCCCGCCGCCGATCATTGCCTGTGCCTGCTTTTCGGACTCGGCGAGATTGGCGTCATAGCTCACGCGCTCGTATTCGACGGCCGTGTCGGCAAGCAGCTTCTGCGCCTCGGGTGACAGCGTGTCCCATTTCGCCTTGTTGATCGAGATCAGCACATCGGTTTTGAAGAATTGCGGGTCGACACGGTATTTGGTGAATTTGTCCCAGCCGAACGACGCATAGCCAAACACGGTATACGCGTTGGCATTAACGACGCCGCGCTCGAGCGAGGTGTAGACATCCCCCGGCGCTTGGACGATGACCGTTGCGCCCAAGGATTCAAGGAAATCGCGGTAGAGCGGCGACGAGCGGATCTTCAGACTGCTCCACTCGATGCTGCCTTCATCGTTGAGCTTAGGTTCGTCGACGGTGAAGACGTTGAAGCCCGAACCCGCGTCGACATGCGCCAGCAGATGGGCATTGGCCTTCTTCTCGAAAATTCCGTTGATGAAATCCCAGCCGCCATTGTCGCGGACCTCCCACGGCGTCTTCGTCGATGCGGAGAAAACTTCGCCTTCGGGCACGAGCTCCAGGAACTGCCCTGCCGGTGTGTCGATCACGTCGATCAGGCCGCTCCTGAGCGCCGCGCCCTGCTGGATCGGCGGAATGACCTCCGGCCCGCCACGCACGTTGATCTGGACCACGCCCTTGCCCTTTTCGTTCACCTTCTGAACGAATTTCAAGAAGCTCTGGGCGTAGCCGTTCTGCGTCGGCGTAAAATGCACGGCGTTGAGGACGACCTCTTCGGCCGTGGCGCTACCCGCCAAGCCCGACATGAGTGCAGCCAGAACAAGGGATTTCCAAATGCGCATTGCCGTACTCCCTCTGATAGTTCGCCCATGATCGGGTCGATCTAAAATTGCAATCGCTGCGCCGCCGCGTGAACGGCGATTAGTTGGCATCATCTCCTACTGTCAGGAACCGCCCATGCGCGTAGAAGACCGGCGATCGGTCAGCGCGATCCAGCGCGACGCCTGAGACGATGCCGATAACGATCATGTGCGACGCCCGCACAATGATTTCGGCCACCCGGCATTCGAACATTGCCCGCGCGCCGACAAGCAAGGGCGCGCCGGTTTCGCCACGCACCCATGATCCGGACGAGAACCGCGCGGCGCCCTTGGCTTTGGTCATGCCGCCAAAGGCACGCACAACGTTCTCTTGGTCGCCGGCGGGAAGATTGACCGAAAACGGCAAGTCTTCGCGAATGGCCGAGGCAAAGGTGCTGCCGCGGTTGACGCAGGCCAGCAGCGACGGCGGCTCGGCGCTGAACGAGCAGAGAGCCGTCGCCGTGATGCCGCAAAAGCCGATCTCGTGATGTTCCGAGGCAAGGATGGCGACCGAGCCCGCCACCGCCCGCATCGCCTGCTTGAAGGCGCGCGGATTGATGGCGTCGTGCCCATCCACCCACGGGGTCGGAATGGCGGCCGCCGGCATCAATTGACTCGAAGCCCGGCCTGGCGCATCAGCGGCAGCACGCGGTCGCAGAAGAAGGGCAATTCGTAGGTGTAGTTGACGAATGTAAGGGCGGCGCCGGAATAGCCCTGGTCCATGATCTCAGTGAGATCGTCGACGATCTTTTCCGGCGTGCCGATGAGCGGGAACGTTCCGGCACCGCCGGCGAACCTTTGCCGATATTCGGTGAAAGCCTTCGCGTCGTGCGAGTTCGCGAATTCCTTCTTCTTGCGCATGTGCTCGTCGACCGCACCCTCGTCCGCGCATTCCAGCGCGTAATGCCGGTAGTAGTCCTCGGCTTCCTGCTGGGTCTCCCGGCAGACGACGTGACAGACCGTATAGACGCCGACTTCGCGTCCGACTTCGGCCGCTCGGTTGGTGATGTCGACCACATGCGCACGGCCGTCGGCGATTTCGGAAAAAGTCGAAAACAAATAGTCGCAGTGGCGCGCTGCATAGTTGCGCCCTGGCGCGCCGAAGGCGGCGTTCATGGTCACCGGTCGTGGCGCCTGCAGACTTGGTGGGCGGCTGACGACCCCCTTCAGATCATAGAACTCGCCGCCGAAATCGAACGGCTCCCTCGATTGATAGGCACGCACGATGATGTTGATCCATTCCTCGGCTTGATCGTAGGTTCGATCGCCGACCGTCTGCCCGAACATGGCGAACTCGTCGGGGTTCCAGCCGCAGACAATGTTCAAGCCGGCCCGCCCATTGGAGATGTGGTCGACCGTCGCCAGCGCTTTTGCAGCCTGCAGCGGATGAACCAGCGGCACATGCACCGTCATGAACAGGCCGATGTTTTCCGTGGCGACAGCAAGGCCCGCCGCCCAGGTGAAAGTCTCGAACGACCATTCCCGCACATGCGTCAAACCGCCGAAGCCGCGCCAGCGGGCGATCGGCAGCAGAAACTCGAGGCCGGCGCGATCGGCGATGCAGGCGGAGTTGAGGTTGTCTTCCCAGCGGGCATGCCAGCGCTCGAGAACGGTGGTCATTGCCAGGCCGCCATCGGCGTTCATGGAAAAGACGCCGAGCTTGAACCTGTTCGGCCCTTTCAGCGGGTGCTGCTTCCTGATCATGCTTTCCCCTGCCGCGACATGCCCTCACCTTCACCGTTGGAGTCTTGAAACGGTGGGCTAAGCTTCATGAAACGCTCCTCGGCGTTCTGAATGAAGCGGGTCATGCGGTCGTAAGCGGCGACGGCGTCGCGCTTGACGAATGCCTCATAGATTGCGCGCATGCCGGCAACGATAACGGCCTGCGTCGGCTGGTGCGACAGCGTCCTTAAGCGGACGACGAGCACGTGGTCGGCGAACCTTGCAATCGTTTGGGAAAGGCGCTCGTTCTCGACGGCGCCGAGCCAACAATTCCTGAATGCCGAATTGGCCTGGAAAAAGCGGTCGGCATCGCCGGCGGCGGCCGCAGCCTCGGCCTCCCGAAGCGCGGCTGCCAGGGTCTTGAGGCCAGCGGCGTCAAGTGTCCGTGCGGCGTGCGCGGCGGCCCGTGGCTCAAGCAGGCGGCGGACCTCGAAGATGTCGGCGACATCCGTCGCGGTAAGCGTGGGCAGGGTGAAGCCGCGTGTGGTGCCGACGAGATAGCCCTCATGCACCAACTGCATCAAGGCGTCGCGGACAGGCATTCTGGAAATGCCGAGCTGGGCGGCAATATCGACGTCGACGAGCTTCTGGCCAGGCGCCAATTCGCCATGCTGTATCGTCAGCCGGATTTGTTGATAGACCTGGGCACGCAGATTGCCATCGCCAACCCGTTTGAGCTCTATCGTTTCCGTCATCCACGCCTTCCCATGCGAAGATTTCGTATATCGTTTGAGGCTGTGTTCTCGCAGTCGTGCCGTTTGAAATGCAGCCACGTGTCGGCAGAAATCGACCTATCAGCCATGTTCCCGGCTCAAGTGGAGCATAGGCTGGATCACCTGGCAAGATGTTTTAAGTTTATAATGTATACTGTTTGAGTTCGCTGTCCGGAGGGCAATGGATCGCGCCATCCGTGCTGCCGCGCCGCGCGACGGCGGGGACAGCTAACGATCCGCGCGGTTCGGTAAAAAACGTACAGACGTTTTTCCGTGACACATCGAAGTTGACGGATTTAACTAAAATTACTTGCGATCTGCGCGCGCCGGCACGCCCACCCCGATCCCCTCGCCGGTACGCATTACTGGATCGCCCGCCGTATCGAAAGGTGCGGCGGGCTTTTCGTTTCGTTTGGCGGGGAGGCGCTTATGCGAGACTTGCCCAGGAATATCGACGCCGACGTCGTGATCGAAATCAGCAAGCTGCTCGACGACCGGGCGAAGTCCGTGCCGGTGCCGGTGCACAAGCTGGCGGCGATGATCCGGCTGGGCGTCGAGACCCGTCTGACCGATCACTCGATCGAGGAGCTGATCGTGGAAATGGCCGCGACGCGGGGGCTTCCGATGCTGTTCGACTTGCCGGTGGTCGACAACGTCGTGCCGTTTGCCTTGGCGCGCCGTTCCCGCTGACACTTCGCTCGAACCTCACCGATCGTCGCGTCGCCGCCCGATTTCACTTGTCCTGATGCGCGGGCCGAGTGTCGCCTTTCTTTTCGGGGTCGTGGGTATGGTGGCTGTCGCGTTCGCCGCCGCCGCCGGAGACTTTGCTGTGGCTGCGACGGTCGGAGTCGGCCGGCGGCTTTTCGACGCTCAGCGGCTTCTTGGCGTTTTCGTGCGCGGCGCCGGGACCGCCCTGGCGGATGCTGGCAGGAGTCTTCTTCGACGTGGACATGACCTAGCGATCCTGGACGTTGCCTTGATGGGTGGTGTTGACCTTCGTATTGCCTTGCTGGCCCTGCTTGTCGGGATCCGGAACGGCTGATTGCGGTCCCTGTTCGGCTGCTACCGATTTTTTGTCACCGGCGCCCTTTGGGCTCAGATTCTTCGGCGGCACAGGGGGAGGTTTTGTGCTCATGGCGTTTCTCCTTCCGCCACCCAAACAAGCGGCTCGGGAGAAAGGTTCCCGAGGGTCCGACATTAACGGTGATTGCCGCAACGAGCCGGGTCCACAGGCCGTGGCTTGGGGCCGGCGGGATCCAGGATTATTTCTTGATAATGTTTCCGTTGTTCAGATCGAAGGCCTGGGCACCGAACGCCTGCCTGAAGAAATCCTCCTGCAGATCGCCCCATTCGCCGAGATAGGCGCCGCAATTGCTGCAATGGATCGGCGTCGAATCCTTCGGATTGTCGGGAATCTCCATCAGGATCGTCCCGCACGCCTTGCAATCGAGCTTGTCATCCAAACGGCGGCCCATTGGCACATGATCGCGCGTTTTCAGCCGTGCGCCAATTGTCGTTTTCGTACGGGGCTGCGAACGGTACGTTTCCACCTGCAGGCGGGCAGTAGGCTATCGGTCTGCCGGATTTCCGAACGCCGGATCGCGCCGCCTCGAATACGTCCCCACCCGCGGCAGCTCGTCTGGAAAGTCGACCCAGGGAAGCCTCATGTCCCAATATGCGTGGGCCCGCGGCGGAAACCGTTCGGGATGATCGAGGAAGCCGATCGCCAGATAGAGTTCGTCGGGCAGGCCCTGGTCGACATAGCTGATCGATGTTCCACAATCCGCACAGAAGGACCGGAGCACGCCTGGGGTTTTCGAAAATATCTTCGGTGTGCCGGTGAGCAATGTGAATTCGGAAGGCCGATAACCGACCCACACCGACAGAGGGCTTCCTATCGCCTTGCGGCAGTCGTCATCGTGATCGGAGCAAATCCAGAAAGGCTCGCCGCGCATCTCCGCCGTTATGGCGCCGCAAAAACAGGAACCCGTTTCAGTTCGTGGCATTGCCTTGCTGCTGAATTTCATTGCTGGCCCTACGTCATTGCTGGCCTGGCATTTCGGTATTTTCCTTGGGGTTCTTCTTGATGCCGGCGGCAGGCGAGGTATCGGCCGGAGCATTGCCACCCTGGTTCTGTTCAGGGGCTCTTTTGAGCGGCGAAGTCTGCCAGCCCATATCGCCGTACAAAAAGCCTATGAGAAGGCCGACGATGATGATGGCCGAAATCACCATCGCAATTAATGCATTACGTCGCTCCATTTTGCGCGGCTCCTTTCTTCGAGCCGAACAAACGATGGCGGAAATGGTTCCGGTTAGACGGACGGCGTGACGGTACGGACCCAGCCCGGAACATTCAGCCTCACCGCGGGTTCGTATGAGCGCTCTTCCACAGGGAGTGGCTTGCATGAGACCCGCCGTAACCGATCGCATCGAAACCAAGAAATACGACCACCCGACAGGCGGCTGGGGATCGCTGAGATCCTTGGTCCGCAAGGCGCGAGGCGAAGGCCTGCTATTGTCCGGGATATGGAGCACGCTGCTCAAGCAGAACAAGGCCGACGGCTATATGTGCATGTCTTGCTCATGGGCAAAGCCAGCCCAGCCGAGGCCTTTCGAATTCTGTGAAAACGGCGCCAAGGCGACGATGTGGGACCAGACCAAGCTGCGCTGCGAACCCGCTTTCTTCGCCGAGCATTCGGTGACGGAACTGCTCGATTGGCCGGACCACGATCTGGAGAAACAGGGCAGGCTAACAGAGCCCATGCGCTACAGTGCCGCCACCGACCGTTACGAGCCGGTCTCCTGGGACGATGCGTTCCGCGACATAGCTGCCGAACTGCGGCGGCTCGATCCCAAATCGGTAGTGTTCTACACGTCTGGCCGGGCCTCGCTCGAAGCCTCGTTCATGTACCAGCTTTTTGCACGAATCTATGGGTCTTCGAACCTGCCCGATTCGTCCAACATGTGTCATGAATCGACCTCGGTCGGCTTGCCGGAATCGATCGGCTCGCCGGTCGGGACCGTGCAGCTCGAAGACTTTGCGAAATGCGACATGATGTTCTTCTTCGGGCACAACACCGGGGTGACGGCGCCGCGCCTGCTGCATCCGCTGCAGGAGGCACGTCAACGCAACGTGCCCGTCTTCACCTTCAATCCCTTGCCCGAGCGGGGACTGAAACGCTTCAAGAACCCGCAAAACCCTGTCGACATGCTGTCGCCCGGGCCTGGCACCAAAATGTCCAGCGACTTCTTCCAGGTTCGTTCCGGCGGCGACATTGCTGCGATAACGGGCATCGCCAAAGCGTTGCAGGCGCTCGACGATGCCGCCCGCGAAAGCGGCAGGACGCGTGTCCTCGACACGGCTTTCATCGCCGAGCACACGCATGGCTTCGCCGAGTTCGAAGCCTTCCTGCGCAAAACCCAGTGGAGCGATATCGTCGCGCGATCCGGCATTGCGCAGACCGACCTGGAACATGTCGCCGAGGTCTACAGCCATGCCAACGCGGTGATCGGCAATTACGGCATGGGCCTGACCCAGCATCGGCACGGCACCGAGAACGTCCAGATGCTGTGCAACCTTTTGATGCTGCGCGGCAATATCGGAAAAGCCGGCGCCGGCATTTCGCCGCTGCGCGGGCATTCCAATGTCCAGGGGCAGCGCACCGTCGGCATATCGGAAAAACCCGAGCTCGTCCCGCTCGACAAGTTCGCCGAATTCTATGCCTTTGAACCGCCGCGCGAGAAAGGTCGCGATACGGTCGAAACCTGCGAAGGCGTCATCGACGGATCGGTCAAGGGCTTCGTCGGACTGGGCGGCAATTTCGTGCGGGCCGTTCCGGAAACCGGCCTGGTCGAAAAGGCCTGGCGTGGGCTCGACCTGCATGTCGAGATCGCGACCAAACTCAACCGCAGCCACCTGATCGCCGGGCGGACAACCTATTTGCTGCCTTGCCTGTCACGGCTGGAAAGAGATCATCAGGCAAGCGGCGACCAAAGGGTGTCGGTAGAGGATTCCACCGCCTGTATCCACGGCTCGTTCGGATCGCGACCTCCGGCTTCGCCGCATCTGCTTTCCGAGCCCAGGATCGTTGCCGAGCTTGCCAAGGCGACAGTGCCGGGCAGAAGTTCGATCCCATGGGACGAGTGGGTTGGGGATTATTCCCGCATCCGCGACGAAATCGAGCGCTGCTACCCCCAACATTTCCGCGACTTCAACGAGCGTTTCCTGACGCCCGGCGGCTTCCATCGCGACATCAAGGCGAGCAAGCGGGTGTGGGAGACGCCGAACAAGAAGGCCAACTTCAAGCTGCCAAGTGGCCTTGAAACCGATCCCGACATCGATGTCGCCGGCCGTGATGTGCTGACACTGATCACGGTGCGCTCCAACGACCAGTTCAACACGACCGTCTACGGCTACAACGACCGGCTGCGCGGCATCAGCGGCACACGCATGGTGCTGTTGATGAACGAGAAGGATATCCAGCGCCTCGGTTTGAGCGCCGGACAGGAAGTCGATCTCGAAGCCAATGCGCAGGACGGTGTGGAGCGCCGCGTGCACGGGCTGCGCGTTACACCTTACTCGGTGCCGGAGGGAAATTGCGCCGGTTACTACCCCGAGCTCAACCCGCTGGTTCCTTTGTGGCACAGAGCCGAGAAGGCTCATGTTCCGGCGGTCAAATCGGTACCGGTGCGGATATTGCCATAGGCGTTCGTCGTTCGCGGCAGGCACGCACCACGCCGATGTGCCCTGGCGCGACTTTCAAATCGCGACCTCAGCCGGCTCGCGCGAGTTCATCCACGGCATTCAGGATCGCACTCTGGCTCGCCGGCTTCTGCACGATCCTGCAAGCGCGGAACCCGGCCGGAATTTCGCGTTCACCAAAGCCTGAGAGGAAGGCGAACGGAACACCACGCGTCCGCAACGCTTCCGCAATCGGATAGCTGGTTTCGTCGTTCAACTGGATATCCAGTAACGCCGCGTCGACGCCGCCTTCGCCAACGAGCCGGAGTGCCGCCGTCACCGACGAAACAGGTCCAACCACCTGATGGCCGGCTTTGCGCAGGTAAGCCGCCGCATCGTCGGCGATCAGCCATTCATCCTCGACGATCAGCACACGCACCTTTCCGGTCACGACGAGCCCTCGCGGGTCAGAGGAAATGCGATTTCCGCCTCCAAACCATTTGAGCGGAAACTTGTTTCAACTTTTCCGCCCAGCCTATAGCCGATTTCTCCGCGCAGAAGGGTAAGGCCGAAGCCGCTGTCGGTTGGCTCCTTGATGCGGGGGCCGCCCTTCTCGCGCCAGACGAGCTTGAAGGTTCCGTCGGCCACCGACCATTTGACAACTATCCGCCCGGCAGGCCTCGACAGTGCGCCATACTTGGCGGCATTCGTCGCCAGTTCGTGGATGGCCATGCCGAAGGAAAGCCCTTGTGCCGGCTTGAGATTTACCCTCTTGCCATCGAGCTCAAACCGTTCGGGGCCGAAGGGATCGAGTTCCTGACGCAGCAGTTCCTCGACGGAGGCTTCCGTCCAGCTCTCGCGCGAGAGCAGACTATAGGCTCGTGACATGGCATGCAGGCGCCCGATCAAGGCTTCGGCGAACTCCTCTTTCGATGCCGAGTTTTCACGGGTCCGGTTGGTGATGCTGGCCACGACCGCCAGCATGTTCTTGACGCGATGGTTCAGCTCGGAGATGAGCACCTGCTGACGCTCTTCCGCCTGCGCCAGCGTCGTCACGTCGATCAGGGTCACGACGACGCCCTGGATGCTGCCGCTCTTGTCCCGGTACGGGTTGATGCGAACCAGGTAGAACCGGCCCTTGTCGTCGCGCGCAAGGTGATGGTTCAGGATCTCTCCCGTCTCGAGCACTGCCTCGATGTGAGGCCTCAGCTCGGGATAGTCGAGCTGGCTTGAAAGGTCGGTCAGCGGCCGTCCGACATCGGATGGGCGCAGATTGAAGAAGGCCGATGCAGCGGGGGTAAAGGTCCGCACCACAAGGTTGCGGTCGAGGAATATGGTTGCGATCTCTGTGCTTTCGAACAGGTTTCTGAGATCGCTGTTGGCGCGGTCGAGCTCCTCAATCTTGCTGGTCAGCTCTGCGTTGATGGTGCTGAGCTCTTCGTTGAGCGACTGCTTCTCCTCCTTCGAGGCCTCAAGCTCCTCATTAGTCGACTGCGCCTCTTCATTGGCGGAGAACGTCTTCGTCTTATAGCTGGAAAAGTCGTGACCGGAATGGCCGCGCAGAGTGGGGTCGATTTCATCGGCGGCCCGATCCACGTCAGCTTTGTGCTCGCCACCCCCCTCGGCCAGCCCGTTCAGCACATTGAAGCCGCGGCCAAACGCCTGAAGCTTTGCGCCGATCTCCTCGGCGGGCGCTGCGATATCGATCAGGCCGCTCGAAATCGCGCTTTGCGGCATGTCCGGGTTGCGCGCGCCGGAACCGTTGGAGGCTTGGGCAATCGTCAACCCGCCATGTTCCTTGATCGCCCGGGCGCCCAGCGTGCCGTCCGAATCGCCCCCCGACAGGATGATGCCTACGGCGTACTCCCCTTGGTCCTCGGCCAGTGCACGGAAGAAGATGTCGATCGGTTTGCGCTCGCGGTTAAGCGTGTTCGGCCGGCGTAGCGAAAGCGCGCCCTTACGGATGGTGAGGACGACGTTTTGCGGCATCACATAGACTTGGTCGGGTTGGACCGCCATGCCCTCCTCGGCGACGATGACCGGCATTCCGGTGTAACGTGCGATAACGTCATGCAGCAGGCTTTCGCGTTCTGGGCTCAGATTAGTGACGACGACGAACGCCATGCCGGTGCCGCCGGTCAGTCCTTTGAACAGGCCCTCGATCGCGGGAATGCCGCCGGCCGATGCGCCGACGCCGACAATGGGAAATCTTCCGTTCTGGAATACCATGCCACGCCTCGGTAACAGCCGCGGCTGCGAAACCGCCAAATCGGACCTCAGACTAATGCATGTCGCGCAAAAGTGTGCAGCGGTTTTGCGATAACGAGATGAATAAAAACAACAGCCTAAAGCGCGTCGCATGAGGCCGGCAAAACGCGACGTGCTTTAGGACCGGACCGAGCCTCAGGCCAGTAAATGGTCCTCGAACGGAACAAAGCACCGCCGGTGGGCATTAACATCCGGTTTTCGAGGCGGTTCCAATGGCAAAACGACCACCTGAGATAAAGCCGGCAAAACAAATCTCGTTACGTTCGCCGGATCTGGCCAAGGTCCCGGTATCCGAAGAAATCCCGCCTCGTCTGCTCGCGCGCGCGGAACGGTTGCAAGAGGCCTTGTCCCGTCATTTTGTACAAGTCCGCGCCGACAGCCGTGACTCCCGCAGAAAGAAGGAACAATGAGGTGCGCGACCTGCAAGGCTTGCATATCCTGATCGTCGAGGACGAATGGATGCTGGCGGGCGATCTTGCACGTTATTTCAGCAAGATGGGCGCCGTCGTGCTTGGCCCCGTGGCGACAGTCGAACAGGCGTCGAAGCATACCGATGAGGCGGAAGCCGCAATCCTGGACGTCAATCTCAACGGAAGACGGGTATTCCCGATCGCGGACGAACTGATGCGCCGCGGCGTGCCGTTCGTGTTTTTCAGCGGCGACGAAGACATCGTTATTCCTGAGCGCCTTCGGTATGCCAGCAGCCTCAGAAAATCCTCGGACGGCCAGGCTGTTTTCGATGCTCTCTTCCCCTCCGAGCCCAAAGCATCAAGCGGAAATCTGGCGACCGAGCCGTCAGACGACGTATTTTCCCTGCTGCCTAAGCTCAGGCTCGCAGCGCGTCTGCTGCTGGGAGACGTTGACGCTTCCGACCGGCTGGTCGAGCGGACGCTCGAGCAGGCGATCGGCGAGATCGACAGGAGACGATCCGGTTCCTCCACCGAGGACTGGCTTAACGGCATCATGCGAAACATCGTCAAGGCACGCGGAGCAAACCTGCTGCACTGACCATGCCCGCCGGCAACTAGCATCTCTGCACATGGATTATGACTCTTTGGCGGTTGGCTTTGGATAGGCCTTGGCCAATTTGAGGCGCGCCTGTTCGGTCGAGAACATCCAGTTGCGGCGGTGCTCCGCCTGGTGTGGCCTTCACCTACGCTCGGGGCATTCATGCCGAGCGGATATTGCAGGGCTTCTCCGGCATCCTGCAGGTCGATGGCTATGCCGGATACAACAGACTGATCGCACCTGACCGTGTCGGCTCGGACATCCGGCTTGCCTATTGTTGGGCACACGCTCGCCGCAAGCTGGTGGAGATAACCCGCAACGGAGCAGCACCTATCGCCGAAGAGGGCGTCAAGCGGATCAGCGAACTGGGTCGGATCGAGGCCGAACTGCGTGGCCTTGATCCGGAGGCTCGCCTCGCCGGACGACAGGAACGATCAACGCCACTGGTCACCGACATGCAGACCTGGCTCGTCCATCACCGGGCCCGTGTCGCGACCAAGTCTCCACTCGGCGAGGCCTTGGCGTACATCGCCAAATATTGGGATGGTTTGAAGCTCTTCCTGACCGACGGCCGCATCGAGATCGACAACAACAGCGTCGAGCGAACCATCCGGCCGATAGCCCTCAATCGCAAGAATGCACTCTTTGCGGGGCACGACGCTGGAGCCGAGAACTGGGCCACCATCGCATCGCTCATCGAGACCAGCAAACTCAACGCTGTCGATCCGCAGGCCTACCTGATCAATACGCTCACCGCCATCGTCAACGGTCACAAGCAGAGCCGGATCGATGAGCTGCTGCCTTGGGCTTACAAGGGGAAGTAATGTGGCCCCGAAGACTACAGTCGGCCCAAAGCGGACTTCGGAAGGTACGCAGATAGAGGATCGGCGAATGCCCCAAAGCCCGCACGCAGGGTGTGGACTCAGGGCGTTCCAGCGTCCTCAGTCTATGGCGAGAGAACTCGACAGTTCTCGGTACGCTTCGATCTGCTGCTGCAAGAGAGCAATCTTCTGCTCCGCCACCTGGATAGCGTCAGAGCCAGCGAGGAAGCGCCGTGGCAGTTCGTCCTGCTCAGCGAGCGTGATTAGAGCGCGTGCCAGCTTAGCGGGGTCACCGCCCTGCTTGCCGTTCTGGGACTTCCAGAAGGCAATCTGTGCCGTGCGTCGCTCGTGATAATCTTCGATCGCGATTTCCGCGTAACTGGTGGACTCCTCCGTCAGAAGCTCCGTGCGGAAAAAGCCTGGGTTGACGATCATCGTCTCGATGCCGAACGGACCGACTTCAGTCTGCAGCGCTTCCATCCAGCCATCGAGGCCAAACTTCGAAGCAGAGTAGGCTGTGCAGAATTCAAAGCCCATCAGACCTGCCGTCGAGGAGATCGAGACGATCTGGCCGGAGCGCTGCTTGCGCATGACCGGAAGGAACGCCCGCGTCACGATCATCGGACCGTCAAGGCTCGTGCTTAGCTGCAACTGCATCTGCTTGGGAGACAGTTCCTCGAAATACCCGGCGTAGAAGCTGGCCGCGTTGTTGACCAGCACGTCGATCCGTCCGAACCGCTCAAGGGTCGCCTGCGCGGCGGCGTCGGCGTCAGCGGCCCTGGTGACATCGAGTTTCACGACAAGAAGGTCGTCGGAAGCACCTAGAGCGTTCGCCACCTTGTCTGGATTACGGCCAGTCGCGACCACCTTGTGGCCGGCTGCCAGGGCCGCCTTGGCAATGTCCAGGCCGAGGCCACGTCCTGCCCCGGTGATGAACCACACTTTGTTACTCATCTCATGTGTCCTTTCATGTTGTCAGCCCTTCACCGATCTTGCGGCGGGCTGTAAGACAGTTGTTCACATCGCCTGCACGGTCGGGCGGACCAGGATCTCGTTGAGGGACGTCCGCTTCGGCCGGCTGAGAGCAAAGGCTATGATTTCGGCGATGTCCTGAGCCGGAATTGCAACGTTGTCGCGGTAGTCCTGAGCAGACTTTTTGCTTTCCTCGTGGGTGATGTGGTCGGATAATTCTGTCGCCACCGCACCAGGCTCGATGACTATCACGCGGATGTCTGGCTGGAGTTCGACGCGAAGCGCCTCGGACCAGCCGTTGATCCCCCATTTGGTTGCCGAATAGGCAGCGAACCCGGCTGGAGCTACGCGACCTGCCACAGAAGAGATGTTCACCAGATCTCCCTTCTTGGCGCGGAGTTGGTCAAGGAAAACCTCAGTCACAGTCATGGCACCCAGGAGATTGGTTTCGACCATCTGCCGATGCTCGGATCGCTTGTCCGATCCAAACGGCGCTGTGAGCATCACGCCTGCGTTATTGACTAGAACATCGGCGCCGCCGAACTCCTGGACGCGCGCGGCGGCTCCAGCGATGGAGTCCCGGTCGGTCACGTCAGCCTGGATCGCGATAGCGCCTTCGCCGAGTTCGTCTGCGAGTGCCGCGACACGCTCGAGGCGCCGCCCTAGAAGGGCTACGCGATATCCTTCTGAAAGAAGCTCACGTGCCAGCGCCTCACCGATTCCGGAGGATGCACCAGTGATTACAGCGACCCGATTGTTGTTATTCATGGTAGTCTCCTTCGTTGTGCTCTCTGGCTGGCCCTACCGATCCGGAAAGACCGGAGCGAGGACCACAGAGGTGGCAGCGCCTCGGACAAGAAGCGCCGCAGGTACCCGGCTAGACTTCAGCCCGTCGGTTCTTGTGGGTTGGTCACCTGACCGGTGACATGCCGGTTCCGCCCTTGGAACTCGTTCCAAGTTTTGCGCCGGTATCGATCATCGCGAGCATTGGTGGGCTCAGACGCGCGCCCTGGACCGTGATCCGGGCAAAGCCGTCATCGATCTCCTTGACATCGGCCGCACTCAACTGGACCTGCAGCGCGTCCATGTTCTGGTCCATCTGGTCCTCCGTTATCGGGCCGGGAATGGGCACGATCCACGGCTTGCGGGCGAGCAACCAGGCAAGGGCGACCTGGCCGGGCGCAGCCTGACGACGTGCGCCTACGCGCTGTAGCAGTTCGACCACCGGCCAGTTGGCGCGGCGGGCTTCAGGCGTGAAGCGCGGCAGGTTGGCCCGTAGGTCGGCAGGGCCATGCACGAACATGGGGGTGACTGTACCGGTCAGGTATCCCATGCCGAGCGGGCTCCATGGCACGAACCCGATGCCAAGCTCCTCGCAGGTCGCCAGAACCTCCACCTCCGGATCGCGGGTCCAGACAGAGTATTCATTCTGCACCGCCGTGACTGGCTGCACTTTGTGGGCGCGGCGGATGGTCGCTTCGCCTGCAGCGGACAGGCCGAAGTGGCGGACCTTGCCTTCACGGATCAATTCCTGCACCGCTCCGGCCACGTCTTCGACGGGCACGGTCGGATCGACACGGTGTTGGTATTGAAGATCAATGTAGTCCGTCTTCAAGCGGCGGAGCTGTTGCTCGGTCACCCGCTTGATATTGTCAGGGCGGCTGTTGACGCCTGTGACCCGGCCTTCGGGCGTGATGTCGAAGCCGAACTTGGTCGCGATGATCACCTGGTCGCGGATCGGCGAAAGCGCTTCGCCAACAATATCCTCGCCCAGGAAGGGTCCATAGACTTCAGCGACGTCGAAAAAGGTCACGCCCCGGTCATGCGCCGCCCGGATGATCCGCACCGCCTCCTGCCTGTTCGTGGGCGGGCTGTACATCCCGGCAAAGTTTTGGCAGCCCATCCCCATGGCAGAGACTTCCAGCGAGCCGAGCATGCGACGCTGAAGGTTCGATGACCTTGCACCTGTGGCTGCGGCACCCGATGTTGCCGTTTGAGCTCTCGACTCGGAAAGAGGCAGCAGCGACGCTGCGGCGATGCCTAGCCCAGCGGCGAACAATTTACGGCGGCTTGGCATCTCGGGAGCGCCTGTTTCGAAATCGTCTGCATAGTTCTTCATGGTGCTGCACCTCCACTGGGTTTGATCAACCTCCGAAACACATCAGCGTTTGCGGCTGTGTCTTCGTGAGTGAGCGCAGAATACGATGGCCGTTCCTTTCAAAAAATGGCATTCGAGTTGATGCGACATTAACCAGAGGTTCATAATGGACAAGGATCAGCTTGATGGGCTTGTGGCGTTTGCGCTTGTCGCCGAGAAGCGGAACTTCACGGCGGCGGCAGAAGCACTCAGGGTTTCGCCACCTGCGATAAGCAAGATGATCAGACACCTCGAAACTCGCCTGGGCGTCACCCTGCTTACAAGAACGACACGAGCTACGAGCTTGACCGAAGCCGGGGAGAAATTCCTGCAACAGGCGGGACCGGCGCTGGATGCGATCCTTTCCGCTATGAAGGACGCGGGAAGCGCAGCGGACAAGCCTGCCGGTCGTCTGCGCTTGAATGTCCCGCAGACCGTCTATCCGAACTTCCTTAGGCCGCTGATCGCGACCTTTATCGAAAAGTACCCGGATGTGACGGTTGAGATCTTCTTCGAGAACGCGGCCACCAACATATTCGAGCGCGGGTTTGATGCAGGAATACGGGTGTCAGACATCCTTGCCAAAGATGTCGTGGCGCTCAAACTCTTCGGTCCCGTCCGATGGGTTGTGGCTGCTGCACCGGCCTACCTTGACAAGCATGGGCACCCTGAACATCCAAAAGACCTGTTGGCCCATCCTTGCATCTGCGCGGGAGCTGGCAATCGTGTGTACGATCGGTGGGAGTTCGAGAGCGACGGCAAGGAATTTGAGGTTCAGGTAAAGGGGCCGCTGATCCTCAATGATGTTCTGCTGGCGATCGATGCGGCCGTCGACGGCTTAGGGGTCGTTTACAGCCCTGAAGAAGCGATCAGCGACAAGTTGACGAGCGGCAAGCTCGAAGTCGTTCTGGACCACTTCACCGGGACAAGCTCGGGTGTGTACCTCTACTACCCGCAGCGGTCTCAAGTTCACCCCAAACTGCGGGCCTTCATCGAACATCTCAAAGGCCTGGAGAAGAGGTAGCGCGAGCTTCCTATTGGACGCAGCTTTCGCTTCCCACAGAACCGCTGTCAACGCGAAGAATATTGACGGCCTTCGTCACCTTGGTGCTGCGGATCGCAATCCAACAACGTCCGCTGTTGGCGCATTGTTGCCATCTCCGTCACAGCGGCAGTCTTCGAAACGGCACAACGGCGTCGTGGTCAAGGTGCGAGGCAAACAGCGCTTACGATGCGCGTCGAGGAAGACGAACAGGTTTGCGGTGCGGTTGCGTTTGTACTCGCAGTCGTAGCGCTCCAGCCTTCCCGGCGCGGCCGGGATTGGCTGACGCACCTCGCCGATGAGTTGGGTCGGGCTTTCGTCGAAGCACACCACCGGCCGCTTCGGGTCCGGTGCCTCGGCATGGAGGTCGAGCACATCCTCCATGCGCGCGACATACTCCGCGTCAACCTTTGGAATGCACCACATGTCCTTGCGCCACGGCTTGAGATCGTTCTCGGCTAGGCGCCGGCGCACCGTCTCGCGCGACAGCTGTTCGTGCTCGGTCGGCTTGACGAACGCATCGGCCAGCAGATCCAGTGTCCAACGGGCCCGACCCGGTGGCGGACTGGAGCAGGCGGTGGCTACCAGCAGGGCTTCTTCCTTGCCCGTCAGCTTGCGTTGCGCGCCTGCGCGTGGCTCTTCGCTGAGCGCCGCCTCCAGGCCCATCTCCACGAAGCGGCGCTTGGTGCGGTAGACAATGGAGCCGCCGACCGCCACCGTTGTGGCAACGGTCTCGTCACTGCGGCCGGCATCGGCAGCAAGCAGGATCTGCGCCCGCTTGAGCTTGCGCGCCGGATGCTCCGCCTGCCAGCATGGCTGTGAGTCCGTCGTTCGGGTTGGTCGAGATCGACGCGATAGCGTACATTCATCCGGAAGGCCTCCTTCGGTTGCGGAGGTTCCGGAAGAATCAGAAAATGAATCAATTAGTTGGCGGACGGCCGCCGGACCGACCCTGCTTCACCTAAAAGCAGGGCCAGTACCTCGCCTTCATCTGGACCTACGGCCTGCTCAACGGTCGCGCGCCGGCCGAACGCGACATGCAGCGCTTCTTCGGCGTCACCGCACCTTCCGTCCATCAGATGGTGCTCGCCCTTGAGCGCGCTGGATTGATCCGCAGGCAACCCAGCCTCGCGCACAGCATTGAACTGCTCGTCAAACCCGATATCCTACCCAGGCTACAACCCATCGAACCCGTCATTGCTGTGATATCAGGAGCACCCACTGCCAATGACCGAACAGGAAATGATTATCAACGCGTTGGGTGTCGCTCCCAGTGTTGACGTCGCGCTGGAGGCACGCCGGCGTATCGACTTTCTCGGCACGTATCTGCGTGCATCGGGGCTCAGCACCTATGTGCTGGGGATCAGCGGCGGGGTGGATTCACTTGCCGCGGCCCTTCTGGCTCAACGGGCCGTTGAGGAACTGCGAACGGCTGGATACGACGCCAAATTCCTGGCCGTTCGGCTCCCGTATGGCAACCAGGCCGACGAGAGCGACGCCCAGCGGGCTTTGGACACCATAGGGGCGGACGAAGTGCATCGGGTCGACATCAAGCCGGCTGCCGACGCGCAATGCTAGATTCGATCAAGCGGGCTGGTGTCGAGTTCGGCGACGCAGGCCGCGAGGATTTCTTGCTTGGCAACATCAAGGCGCGTCAGCGCATGATTGCCCAGTTCGCGCTCGCCGGCGCCAGCCGAGGACTGGTCATCGGCACCGACCATGCGGCCGAGGCACTGATGGGCTTCTTCACCAAGTTCGGCGACGGCGCCGCCGATATCCTTCCTCTTTCGGGGCTAAACAAACGCAGGGTGCGAGCCTTGGCCGCGCATCTGGGCGCTCCGCCCGAACTCGTCGACAAGATCCCGACCGCCGACCTGGAGAACCTTGTCCCGCTTCGTCCTGACGAAGATGCCCATGGCGTCACGTATGAACAGATCGACGATTTCCTCGAAGGCAAGGAAATCGACGAGGCCGCGCGGACGCGGATTCTTCATGTGCATTCCAGCACGGCACATAAGCGCGCGCTTCCGGTGACAGCGATTGCGCTAACACTCTCGCCATGACGGCATTGGCAATAGTTCCATGATACCGTTTCGTGGTCAGCACCTCGTGGAGATTGCTTCCGCCATGTTGGCAACCGCATCGATGAGCACTTTGACGGCATGAACAGCCGGACCCTCGATAACATTCCGCACTCGGGTTTGCTACCTTCGAGCGCCTGAGCAGGTTGGCCGATCCGACGTAGGCGGCGACGCCATCTGCAAGCACGATCCTCACGTGAAGGGGTTCTTGCGTGAGTCGCCGCCGCCATAGTCGATGATGCGCGTCGTCGCCTTTTCCAGGCGAAGTCTAGCCTCGGCGCACCCCGAGAGTTGGGAGGCATCCCTTATGACGAGGACGCGCTCGATCGCTTCCGTCGTCTCGAATAGTTCTGCGGCCAACGCGACATGCAGCGCTTCTTCAGCGTCACCGCGCCTTCCGTCCATCAGATGGTGCTCACCCTCGAGCGGGCCGGATTGATCCGCAGGCAACCGGGCCTCGGCGCAGCATTTGAACTGCTCGTCAAACCCGATATCCTACCCAGGCTACAACCCATCGAACCCGTCGAATCCTCTGTGCAGGGGTACTAGACGATGTTAGCCTTTCCGGCTGCGCTCGACGAACTTGTTGAAGCGGCTAGTCTTTCCGCCGCTGGTCTCATCCTGGTAGAGGAACGCCAGTTCGTTCTCATCGAAGATCCTGAAGAACTCGTCCCATTCGACGGGCTCGAACGTCTCTTCAGGCTCGCCGAAGTCGATGCGCAGTATGCCGCCCTCGCCCTTGGTGCGCACCACCGCCGGCCGCCCGTCGCGATCCTCGGCCCAACGGCGGATTTCGTCGTGATCGGTGGTCGTCTTCGATTCAGACATCGCAATCTCCCTTCGATTCCACCGCAGACCGCGAGACCCCGCGCTGCCGGTCTGCCTCCACACAACCAGCAGATGCATCGCTGCCCGGCATGTGCGCGCGGTTGGTCGAACATGGCTCCTAACACCAAGCAGCCTTCGATGTTCCCACGCCTGGTTGAACCTACCCCGGCGAGCCTCCTGAACTTTGTTGAAGCAAGGGAACAAACCTTTCGCCCGGAAGTTTGGGGCGGCAAAGCCATTCGTATGAGGAGTTGTCGTGAAACGTATACTGGTCACGGGAGGCTGCGGTTTTATCGGCCGCCACGTCGCCCAGGAACTCGTTGAACATGGCTATGGGGTTTCAATTCTCGATGCGCTGCTGGATCAGGTGCATGGCGGCGAGGCAATCAGCCTGCCGCCAGGCGCCAAGCTGATCAAAGGCGACGTTCGCGATCGCGACGCCGTCACAGAGGCGGTCGAAGATGTCGACGCGATCATTCACCTGGCGGCTGAAGTGGGCGTCGGCCAGTCCATGTACGAGATCGCCCGCTATGTCGGCGCCAACGACCTCGGCACCGCCACGTTGCTGGAAGTGCTGATCAAACGCCCGATCGAACGTATCGTCGTTGCTTCGTCGATGAGCGTCTATGGCGAGGGTCTCTATGCCACGCCGGACGGCCAGCGCATCGACAATGCAAGACGGCAGCCGGACGACATCCGCAGCGGCCAATGGAATCCCCTCTCGCCGGAAGGAGAAGTCCTGTTGCCGCTGCCGACCGACGAGCAGAAACCGGTCGACCTCGCCTCGATCTACGCGTTGACGAAATACGCCCAGGAACGAGCCGTGCTGATCTTCGGCGAAGCCTATGGCGTCGATGCGGTGGCGCTGCGCCTGTTCAATGTCTTCGGTGCCGGACAGGCACTCTCCAACCCGTATACCGGCGTGTTGGCGAACTTCGCCTCGCGCATCGCCAATGGCCAGCGGCCGCTGATTTTCGAAGACGGCGAACAGCAGCGCGACTTCGTTCATGTACGCGATGTCGCCCTCGCCTTCCGGCTGGCGCTGGAACAGCCGCAGGCGCGCAGCCACGTCATCAACATCGGAAGCGGCCGGGCCTACCCGGTCAGCGAGGTCGCCCGGCTGCTCGCCGAAGCGATGGGCGTGCCTGGCCGCCAGCCGGAAATCCTCGGCAAGGCACGCTCCGGCGATATCCGCAACTGCTTTGCCGACATCTCCAAGGCGCGCGAACTGCTCGGCTTCCAGCCGCAGCACCGGCTGGAGCATTCGCTCGGCGATTTCGTCGCCTGGGTGCGTAACACGGTCGCCATCGATCGCAGCGCCGAGATGAAGCGGGAACTCGAAGCGCGAGGGCTGGTATCATGAGACCGGATTCACGCAATTTTCGCGAAGCCCCCGTCGCCATTATCGGCGGCAGCGGCTTCATCGGCTCGAACCTCGCCGACAGCCTGTTGTCGGACGGCGAGCCGGTGCTGGTCATCGACAATCTGAGCCGTCCCGGCGTCGAACAGAACCTGGAATGGCTGACGCAAAAGCACGGCAACCGCCTCGCTGTCGAAATCGCCGATGTCCGTGACGCCGAGGCGCTCACGCCGTTGGTGGCAGGCTCGAGGGCGGTTTTCCACTTTGCCGCGCAGACCGCCGTCACCACGAGCCTGGTTCGGCCGGACGAGGATTTCGACATCAACCTGCGCGGGACGTTCAACGTCCTGGAAGCCGCTCGCCGCAGCGGCAAGCGCATCCCCGTCGTTTTCGCCAGCACCAACAAGGTCTATGGCCGCCTCGCCGACCTTGCTATGCGCGAAGAAGACGGCAGATACGCGCCTCGCGACGCGGGCGTCCGAGCGCACGGCGTCGACGAGACGCGCGGCCTCGATTTCTGCACGCCCTATGGCTGCTCCAAGGGCGCGGCGGACCAGTATGTCCTCGACTACGCCAAGTCATACGACCTGCCGACGGCGGTGCTGCGCATGAGCTGCATCTATGGACCGCGCCAGTTCGGGACGGAGGATCAGGGTTGGGTCGCCCATTTCCTGCTTAACGCGTTCTCCGACCGGCCGATCACCATCTACGGTGATGGCAAGCAGGTGCGCGACATCCTCCATGTTGCCGACGCGGTCGCGGCTTATCGCGCCGTGCTCGACCGCATCGAGGCGATCAAGGGCCAAGCATTCAATCTCGGCGGCGGACCGGAAAACGCCGTCAGCCTGCGCATGCTGCTGAAGGAGATTCGCGACATAACGAAACGGGACGTTCCGATTCGTTACGACCGCGAACGCACCGGCGACCAACCGTTCTTCGTCGCCGACACGCGCGCGATCGAGGCGGCGCTGGGGTGGAAAGCGCACGTCCCGTGGCAAAACGGCATCCGCGACCTCGCCGACTGGCTGCAGCGTCATCGCCTCGACCCGCATCCCGAACCGGCGAGGTACGTGGCATGAGGGTCGCTCTGGTCAATCCGTCCTGGACGTACCAGGACAGCATCTATTTCGGCTGCCGCCAGCCGCATCTGCCGCTCGAACTCGGCTATTCGAAAGCGCTGCTCGAAGCAGCCCGCCACGAGGTGCTGATGCTGGACGGGCAGATCCAGAAGCTCGACAACGCCGCGCTCGCCGATCGCGTCGCCGCATTCGAGCCTGACATGACCATCGTCAGCACCGCGCCGACCTACCTGTTCTGGCGCTGCGCACCGCCCGAGTTGCGCGTGCCGGCCGATTTCCTCAACCATCTTGCCGGGCGCGGCGGTCGCACCGTCGCCGTCGGGCCGCATGGCTCGGCGACGCCGACGCCGACTTTGCGCAAGCTTGGCGTCGACATCGTCGTGCGCGGCGAATGCGAGGAAGTGGTCGCGGAACTTGCCCGCCGCGACGACTGGAGTGCGGTGCCGTCCACCGCCCACTTCGAGGATGGAGAACTGGTCTCGAACGGCGGCGTGCATGCGAGCTCGTTCATCGATCACCCAGCGCTCGAATGGCCATCAGACTGGATTGCCGCCCATTCGCACCATCATCACCGCTTCGACGACGACCAGGTCGGCTTTGGAGCGGAGGTCGAGGCGTCGCGCGGCTGCCCGTATAATTGCAGTTTCTGCGCCAAGATCGATTTCCGCGATGCCTATCGCCGCCGGAACCACGAAGCAGTGATCGCCGAGATCGACCGGCTGATCGCACAGGGCGTCGGCTACATCTATTTCATCGACGAGATCTTCCTGCCGCAAAAGGCATTGCTGGAGGCGCTGGTCGATCGTGATGTGAAGTTCGGCGTGCAGACCCGTATCGACCTCTGGAAGCCGGAATTGCTGAAGCTGCTCGGTGCCGCCGGCTGCGTCTCGATCGAGGCGGGCCTCGAAAGCCTGACGGTGGAAGGCCGCGCCATGCTGGCAAAACGCTGCCGTTTGGGCACCGAGGAGCTGGCCGCGTTGCTGGTCGACGCAAGGCGCCACGTGCCGTTCGTGCAGGCCAATCTGATCGGCGTGGTCGAGGACGATCCCGCGCTCGTCGATTATTGGCGGAAGCACCTGATCGACAACGGCGTTTGGGCCAACGAACCGGTGCCGCTCTATCCTTATCCGAGTTCGCCGAGCTACCGCGAACTTTGGGGCGAGCCGGACGATCTCGCCTGGGAGCGCGCGCATGAACATTATCTCGCATCCTTCCGAACGTTCAGCGACATCCAGGAGAAGCGGCCGCGTCCGCTGGCCGAATTGGAGGCCACATGTTGCGGACACTGAGCCCGCGGCCGCGGCGTATCCTGATGACTGTCGATGCGGTTGGCGGCGTCTGGCGCTATGCGCTCGATCTGGCCAGGCAACTGGTCGCCGGCGGCGACAGCGTCGTGCTTGCCGGGCTTGGTCCGGAACCGTCCAGGCAGCAGGCCGAGGAGGCCCAGTCATTCGCAACGCTGACATGGCTCAACACGCCGCCCGACTGGATGACCCGCAACGAGCACGACCTCGACACATTGCAGCAGGAGCTGCACCCGCTCATACGTGACTACGCCGTCGAAATCGTCCATCTCAACGCGCCGACGCAGGCCGCGGGGCTCGACGTGCCCTGCCCCGTCGTGGCGGTGTCGCATTCCTGCGTGGTGACATGGTTCCACGCCGTCAAGGGACAGGCGGCGGACGGCGAATGGGCTTGGCAGAAGGACCGCAACCGGCGCGGTCTCGACAAAGCAGGAATGGTCGTTGCGCCCAGCCGCAGCCATGCCGACATGCTCGAAACCTGCTACGGGCCGATCGCGCGCCTGAGCGTCGTCGGCAACGGGGCGCGGCCCGGCGCGAAGAGCGAAAGACGGGAATCGGTCGTTTTCGCCGCCGCGCGCTGGTGGGACGAAGGAAAGAATGCGGCGGTGCTGGACCAGGCCGCCTCCCTGACGCAATGGCCGGTCTTCGTCGCCGGCTCGCAGCAAGGGCCGGACGGCCAGCATGTTGGCTTCAGTGGCGCCGTTCCCCTCGGGCCGGTGCCACATGAGGAAGTGCGCTCGCTGATGGCTCGGGCCGGTATCTTCGTATCGCCGTCGCTCTACGAACCGTTCGGCCTGGCCACGCTGGAAGCCGCAATGTCGGCAACGCCCTTGGTGCTCGCCGATATCGCGACCTACCGGGAACTGTGGGACGGCGCGGCCCTGTTCTACGACGTGCGCGATCCGGGCGATCTCGCCAGCTGCATCAATGGCCTTTGCAATGACGCGCAGCGCCGGCGAGAACTCGGTGAGGCGGCGGCGCGCCGAAGCCGCAGATTTTCACTGGCAAGGCAGGCGACCGCCATGCGCGGCGTCTACGACAAGGCGGCCCTGGCCACCATGGCGGATAATTGATTATGCGATTTTTATTCTACACCCATTCGATCGTTTCCGACTGGAACCACGGCAACGCACATTTCCTGCGCGGCATCATGCGCGAGCTGGTCGCGCGCGGGCACCAGGCGATCGCGCTGGAACCCGCCGACGGCTGGAGCCGGTCGAACCTGGTAGCCGAGAAAGGGTCCTTCGCGATCGAGCGATTCCGGAAGGATTTCCCCGAGTTGATGCCGGTGACCTACGATGCCGCTTTCGACCACGAAGCCTGGATATCCGATGCCGATGTGGTGATCGTGCATGAGTGGACCGAGCCGGACCTTGTTGCGCGGCTGGGCAAGGCGAAAGCAACTGGCGGCCGTTTCACGCTGCTGTTCCACGACACGCACCATCGCGCCATCTCGGCCACGCAAGCGATTTCTGCCTTGCAGCTTGAACATTACGACGGCGTGCTCGCCTTCGGCGAGGCGCTGCGGGAAAGCTATCTTCGCGCCGGATGGGGCAAGCGGGTCTTTACCTGGCACGAGGCAGCCGATGACCATCTGTTCGAGCCCCATCCTGAAATCGAGCGCTGCGCCGACCTGATCTGGATCGGCAATTGGGGCGACGACGAGCGCAGCGCCGAAATCAGGGAATTCCTGGTCGAGCCGGTGCGTGAGCTCGGATTGAGCGGCACTGTCCACGGCGTTCGCTATCCACGGCAAGCGCTCGCCGACCTTGCGGCCGCCGGCCTGCGCTACGAAGGTTGGATCGCCAACGCCGACGTGCCGAAGGCGTTTGCAGCAAACCGCATCACAGTGCACATCCCCAGGCGTCCATACCGCGAAAGCCTGCCCGGCATCCCGACCATCCGCATGTTCGAGGCGCTCGCCTGCGGCATCCCGCTCGTTTCGGCGCCGTGGTCCGATGTCGAACGCCTGTTCAGGCCCGGCGTAGATTTTCTGTTTGCAAACAACGGTTCCGAGATGCGGCGTCATCTTCGCGCCGTGCTGCACGACGCGGATCTCGCCGCTTCTCTGGCGACATCGGGCCTCGAGACCATCCGCTTGCGGCACACATGCCGGCACCGGGCGGATCAATTGTTCGGCGTGCTCGCCGAATGCGGGCGCCGCCAAGCCGCGGACACGATTCTTGCAACGGAGGCCGCCGAATGAAGATTGCATTTTACGGGTCAAGCCTGCTGTCGTCCTACTGGAACGGCGCGGCCACCTATTACCGCGGGCTGCTCAAGGCTCTGGCCAGGCTCGGCTATGACATCACCTTCTATGAGCCCGATGTCTACGATCGCCAGAAGAACCGCGACATCGAGGCGCCGGACTGGTGTGCCGTCGTCGTCTATGAGGCGACCCCACAGGCGCTGATGCAGGTGGCGGCGCGGGCGGCGGAGGCAGATATCGTCGTCAAGGCGAGCGGCGTCGGTTTCGCCGACGACGCGCTGTTGCGGGCGGTGCTCGATCACGCCCGTGCCGGTGCGCTCACCGTATTCTGGGATGTCGATGCGCCGGCGACGCTTGGCCAGTTGCGCGACGAGCCCGACCATCCGCTGCATCGCGCGCTGCAGGAAATCGACCTCGTGCTGACCTATGGCGGCGGCGACCCGGTGGTCTGGGCCTATCGGGCAATGGGGGCGGCCGAATGCGTGCCGATCTACAATGCGCTCGATCCGGAAACGCATCATCCGGTCGGCAAGGACATGCGCTTTGCCTGCGATCTCGCCTTTCTCGGCAACCGGCTGCCGGACCGCGAGGCGCGCGTCGAAGCCTTCTTCCTCGACCCGGCCGGCCGCTCCGCCGATCAGCGCTTCCTGCTCGGCGGATCGGGCTGGGGCGACAAGCAGATGCCCGCCAATGTCCGATGGCTCGGCCATGTCGGCACGCGCGACCACAATGCATTGAACGTCACGGCCAAGGCGGTGCTGAACATCAGCCGCGACAGCATGGCGGCCAATGGCTTTTCACCTGCGACGCGCGTTTTTGAGGCGGCGGGCGCCGGCGCATGCCTCATCACCGACGCCTGGCTCGGCGTGGACCTGTTCCTGAAACCCGGCGAGGAAATCCTGGTCGCGCGCGATGGCGAGGACGTCGCCGAGATCATGCAAAGCCTTAGTGCCGAACGGGCTAAGGCGATCGGGACATCGGCGCTTCGGCGCGTGCTTGGCGAACATACCTACACGACACGTGCCGTTTTAGCCGACGCCATCTTCAGGCGCCATTTCGAGCGTCCGACCGTGGAGGCGGCCGAATGACAAAGCCGCTCGACATCGTCTTTCTTGGCCTGTCGCTCTCCTCATCCTGGGGAAACGGCCACGCCACCACCTTTCGGGGGCTGCTTAAAGGTCTCCACGAACTCGGCCACCGCGTCACTTTTCTCGAACGCGACGTGCCGTGGTACGCAAGTCACCGGGATCTGCGCGATCCCGATTTCTGCGCCTTGCGCTACTATGAAACGATCGATGATCTTCGCCGCAATTTTGCGCGCTGTCTGCGCGATGCCGATATCGTGGTCGTCGGCTCCTTCGTTCCCGAAGGCCCTGAAATCATCGACGTCGTGGCATCGCTGTGCACGGGTCAGTTCTGCTTCTACGACATCGACACGCCGATCACGCTGGCAAAGCTTTCGACCGATGATTGCGAGTACATTGCCAGGCGGCAGGTCCCGTATTTCGACGTCTACTTCTCCTTCACCGGCGGGCCGACGCTTGCCCGTCTGACGGCGGAATTCGGCGCGAGGCGGGCCGAGCCGCTCTACTGCTCCGTCGACCCGGAACGGCATCACGGAACCGGTGATCCAATCCGCTGGGATCTCGGCTATCTCGGCACCTACAGCCCCGACCGCCAGGCGACGCTAGAGGCCCTGCTGTTCGAACCGGCGCGTCGCATGCCGGAGCGCCGCTTCGTCGTGGCAGGCTCGCAATATCCGCGCGAAATCGCCTGGCCGGACAATGTGGATCGCATCGAACACCTGCCGCCGGCAGATCACGCCGCCTTTTACAGCCGCCAACGCTACACGTTGAACGTCACGCGCAGTTCCATGATCGCGGCCGGATGGTCGCCCAGCGTGCGCCTCTTCGAGGCAGCCGCCTGCGGCACGGCGATCATCAGCGATAGCTGGGCCGGACTGGACAGCCTGTTTCCAGAGCGGACGATCCACACGGCGCGCAGGACCGAGGACGTAATCGGTATCCTGTCTGGGGAATCCGACGGCGCCCGGCTTGCCATGGCCAGGCAGGCGCGCGTGCTCATCCTCGCAGCTCACACAAGCATCGCAAGAGCCCGCGAATTCGTTTCGCTGCTGGCGCAGGCCAAATCGCCACGTTCTGTTCTCGATCTGGACGTCGAGAGCGCAGCATGACCCGCAGACGGGAGAAGATAGAGATGCAGCTATCAAGAAAGGCGCAACGGACCAAGACCGTGCTTGTCGCCGGCGGCGCAGGTTTCCTCGGTTCGCATCTTTGCGAGACAATGCTCCAGGCCGGCTGGCGCGTGATCTGCGTCGACAATTTCCTTACCGGCCGCATGGAGAACATAGCATCGATCGCCGATCGTCCGGATTTTCGGCTGATCAAGCAAGACATTTGCCGACCGTTGGAGCTTGGCGAACCGGTTGACCGCATCTTCAACATGGCGTGCGCGGCCTCGCCGCCGCGTTACCAGGCCGACCCGGTCCATACGACGCGGACTTGCGTCATCGGAACGCTCAATCTGCTGGAGCTCGCCGCCCGCAATGGCGCCCGGTTCCTGCAGGCGTCCACCAGCGAAATTTATGGCGATCCCGAACAGCATCCGCAGAAGGAAGACTATGTCGGCCACGTGAACTGCATCGGCCCCCGCGCCTGCTATGACGAAGGCAAGCGCACCGCCGAAACCTTGTGCTTCGATTATTTGAGAATGGGAAAAACCGATATCCGTGTAGCGCGCATCTTCAACACCTATGGTCCCAGGATGGATCCTGCGGATGGACGGATCGTTTCCAATCTGATCATGCAGGCACTCGAGAGACGGCCGCTGACGATATTCGGCGACGGGCTGCAGACCAGGTCGTTCTGCTACGTTTCCGATCTGGTCGACGGCTTGATCCGGTTGATGGAGGTCGATCCCAATCCGAGCCAGCCCGTCAATCTGGGCAATCCGGGGGAGTTCACCATCCTGCAACTGGCGAGCCTGGTGAGAGGCATGACCGCAACCAAATCGGGCTTGAAATTCCTGCCGCTGCCGCAAGACGATCCTCGTCGTCGGCAACCCGACATTTCCCGCGCAAGGAAGCTTCTCGGCTGGTCGCCAAAAGTGCCGCTCAGGCAGGGTTTGGTGCGCACAATCGGCTATTTTGCCGAGCTTGAGACGGCGCAGATGATCGACGGAAGACGTCGAATTGCCGCCACCGTGCGTTCTGCATCAGGCCGGCTGCAAAATCTGCCGGCCTGAAGGCGGGGAGCGTCTGGCCGCTGCTTGGTCACGACGGAAAGCGCCGTCGTCTCGGATTTGGTCACTTTTTCTCGTCGCGGGAACAACCCGTCCAGCTTCTGGTTCTGCCAAGGTACCGGCATGGAGACGATTGTGCATCCGAAGCGATCCGCCAAAGACATCGAACAAATGGCCGCAAAGGAGACGGCTGCCTTCCTGCGGCGCGCCTCCATCACCTATCTGGAATGTTGTGTGAGCCTGATGATGACGCATCTTCAGCGCGAGGAGGTAGCGGCCATCCTCGAAAAGGAAGCGGATATGCTTCGCCGGCTGGACTGATCCCGCTCGAGCGGCGGCAGGTCGCCTTGGCTTTCCAGGAAACGAAGCAGCGCGGCAGCGTAACGTCTTGCCGCGGCCGCCAGCCGGATCTGTTCCCGATCATCGCCCGATCGCTCAGCCATGCTCCACAAGCCAAGCTGGAAGGCGAGATAGCAGGGCTCGTAGTAGTGGACCAGATTGGCATCGACGGGACGAGACGTAGTCGCCTCGACAGCTTTGCACAGTGCCGCAGTCGCTGCGTCGGAGAGGCTGTACTCGACACGGGCGCCGGCAATGTCCCAGGCGATGTCCTGGCAGCCGATCAGATCGTGCGATCGGCAATGGTCGAGGGCGTCCGTCTTGACCAGCCTTCCACCGCGCGAAAGGATGAACTCCCACGGATGAAGCCGCCCGTCGATCTCGACCCGCTGCATGGTCTTGGGCGGAGCCTGTTTCGAGAACCAGGTCTGCAGCTCCGCCGCGCGGCTTTCGCCCAGCGCCTCACTTGTATTCCGCACGGCCATGTCGGCAAGCGCCTCCAGCGAGGCGCCCTGTTCGGAGGCGGGCAGATTGGCTGCGCGCCAGGACAGATAGCGCGCGAGATGAGCGACCATTTTTTCTTTCGAATGCCTTGCCCGGTCCAGCGTTGTACCGTCGATCCAGCGTTCAACGAGGAAGCCATGGCACAGCCCGGCGATGTCCGGGCCAAAGCCTGCGTCATTCAGCCTCCTGGCAGTCTCGGCCTTGTGCATTCCGATTTCACCGAGGCCGACGAATTTGACCGACCATTTTTCCCGGCCCGCAGAAGCAAGAAACTTTCGCCGCTCGAAGCCGCGGTGGACGGGGGGCCAATGATCCAGCGAGCCATAGTGCAAGCGACGCCACTCTCCGCCAGATATTTCGGTCAAGCTGACCGCTGTGCGGCCGATCGTCCTGGCCACCCAATCCCGCAACGTCGGGACAGCGGATCCAGCGGGGAAAGTCCGTTCGAAATCCGCGGTGTGTTTTTGGCAAACCGTCCATGCCTCCCGACTGTTCGTCGATGCCTCGGGGCCCGGGCCAGCCGAATGGCTTGGGAACAGATGGATGCGCCTGGGATCGATGCCCAGCCTTTGCAGCCATGCGACGACTGCGTGAAACGAGCTGCCGGACAGGCCGGGGCCCTCATCGACGACAGCGAAATGGGCCGATGGCCTTGTCCTCCAGCCGCCGATCAGTTCCGGATCGGCGGCAAGCCGCCTGCGAAACGGATGACCGGTCGGACGGACGCTGACGGGCGCCGGCGCGCCGATGGCTGCCGCCACCATCGCTGCCAATCCCAGGCCGATGCTGCGGATGCCGATTACGCATGTGTTCGCATCGAGACCCGACTGCCGTGCGGCGACGAAATAGCTCTCCGGATAGAGCGCGTAATGGGCGTAGCCCTCGGCCGTGCCGATGAGGATTTCGCCATCGCAATCGAGTTCGGCCAGCATTCGCGGCACTTCGGCATCGACCGGGCCGTCGATGGCGAATCCGGCCGCCCACGATCTGCCCACGTCCCGGGCCAAGCCGACCAGGAGATTTGCGCCCGCGATCCGCTGTCGGGAATTCCTGTCCATGCCGTTGGCCTCGAATTCAGCATCGGCAAGGCCCTGGACCAATTCCGAGATCTTGATGAACAGGCCGACCAGGGCTGCGTGCCGTCCGATCCCGCTTGGCATATCCGCAATGTGCCCGGCCGCTTCGCAGGCCGAGCCGCGAACATGTCGCGCGCTCTCAATTCGCTTGTGGTCGCCATAGACGATCATTGTCCCGTCCCGGTTGGCCTCACTGCACAACTCGGCGAGCGCTACTTTGATCCACCATCGGTTGCACGATTTTTGCAGCCGGCAAGGAACAATCAGCGAGGCAGGTGGTTTGGCACGAAGAACTTACCTTCAACAGCATAGGCAGCGGTTTCGTGGGATCGAAGAAAGTTCGGATCGGAATAGTCGGCGTCGGCAACTGCGCCTCCTCCCTTGTTCAGGGCATCACCTATTACCGTGACGCAAGAAGCAATGAGCCCATCCCCGGGCTGATGCATGCCGATCTTGGCGGCTACCATGTCAAGGACATCGAGGTGGTCTGCGCTTTCGATGTCGCCAAGGGCAAAGTCGGACGCGATGTGGCAGACGCGATCTACAGCGCGCCGAACAATACTTTCCGCTTTGCCGATGTGGCGGCTACCGGCGTTCGCGTCGAACGCGGGCCGACACTGGACGGCATCGGCAAATATCTGCGCGACGAGATCCAGGAGGCCGACGAACCCGTCGCCAACATCAGCAAGATCCTCGCCGAAAGCGGCGCCGAAATCCTGGTGTCCTATCTGCCTGTCGGTTCGGAGGAGGCAACGCGCTTTTATGCCGAGTGCGCGCTCGAGGCCGGCTGTGCCTTCGTCAACTGCATACCGGTCTTCATCGCCTCGCGGCCGGAGTGGCGCCGGCGCTTCGAGCAGCACGGCCTGCCGCTGATCGGCGACGACATCAAGAGCCAGGTCGGTGCGACGATCGTCCACCGGCTGCTCGCCAACCTGTTCCGCGAGCGCGGCGTGCGCATCGATCGCACCTACCAGCTCAATTTCGGCGGCAACACCGACTTCCTCAATATGCTGGAACGCGAGCGGCTGGAATCGAAGAAGATCTCAAAGACGCAATCCGTCACCAGCCAGATCGACGTTCCCCTGGAGCCCGGCAACATTCACGTCGGGCCGAGCGACCATGTCCCGTGGCTGACCGATCGCAAGTGGGCCTATATCCGGGTCGAAGGCACGACCTTCGGCGGTGTGCCGCTGAATGCCGAGCTCAAGCTGGAAGTGTGGGATTCGCCCAATTCGGCCGGCGTCGTCATCGATGCGGTGCGTTGCGCCAAGCTGGCGCTCGACCGCGGTATCGCGGGCGCGCTGACCGGTCCCTGCAGCTATTTCATGAAATCGCCGCCCGAGCAGTTCACCGACGCGGAAGCCCGCCAGCGCACGCTCTCTTTCATCGCCGGCAAGGACGAGCCGATGCTCGATGCCGCGGAATGACGACGACGTTCTTTCTGGTGCGCCACGCCGCGCACGACAATGTCGGCTGTTATCTTGCCGGACGGATGGCCGGCGTTTGCCTCGGCGAAGCCGGCAAGGCACAGGCCTCGCATCTGGCAGACCGCATGGCACGCGAGGCGATAGCGGCAATCTTCTGCAGCCCGCGCGAACGCACGCAGGAGACCGCCAATCCGATCGCGCTCGCCTGCAATGCCGGTGAAATCGTGATCCGCGAGGAACTCGATGAGATCGACTTCGGCACCTGGTCGGGAAAGACCTTCGAAGAGCTGAACCAGGATGCCGACTGGCGGGTGTGGAACGACCAGCGTCAGCAGGCGAGAACACCGAGCGGCGAGACCATGCTGGACGTGCAGCAACGCGTCGTCTCATTGATCGAGCAGGTCCGCGGCACCTACCAGAACCAGGGCGTCGCACTGGTCAGCCATGCCGACGTCATCAAGGCCGCCGTGTGCAAGGTGCTCGGCCTGTCGCTGGGAAACTGCTTTCGCTTCGATATCGACCCAGCGTCGATCACCACGGTTGTTTGGGGGGACTGGGGGTCGAACCTGATCAGACTCAACGAAGCTGCCTGACGAGGAATTGCCGGATGCGCATGGTCATTTTCGGTCTTACCGTGACATCGTCGTGGGGCAATGGGCACGCCACGCTGTGGCGCGGATTGATCCGGGCGATGGCCGGGCTGGGCTGGTCTATCACCTTCTTCGAACGCAACACTCCCTATTATGCCGGGACGCGCGACCTCGACCAGTTGGATGGCGGCAACCTCGTCCTTTATCAGGATTGGGAGGACATCCAGCGCGTTGCCGAGCAGGCGATGAATGAGGCCGATGTGGTCATCGTCACCTCCTATTGCCCCGATGCCGTGAGCGCGTCGCGCCTTGCCCACCAGGCCTGTCGCGGGCTGAAGGTGTTCTACGATCTGGATACGCCGGTGACGCTGGCGCGGATCGAACAAGGTGATCCTCCGGCCTATTTCGGGCCGGAAGGGCTTCGCGATTTCGATCTCGTGCTGAGCTACACGGGAGGAACCGCGATCGACGCATTGAGGTCGATGCTGGGTGCGCGTCGCGTCATGCCGCTCTACGGCCATGTCGATCCAGAGCGACACCGGCCCGCCCCGCCCAGGCCGGAGTTTGCCGGCGACCTTTCCTATCTTGGAACCTATGCGGCAGACCGCCAGGCCGGGGTCGAGAGGCTGCTGGTCAGTCCGGCTGCGCGCCTGCCGGAGCGCCGCTTCATCATTGGCGGCGCACAATATCCGCAGGAATTCCCGTGGAGCGACAATATTTTCTTCGTCCGGCATCTGCCGCCGGCCGACCACCCCGCCTTCTTTTCATCATCACGGCTGACCCTGAACGTGACCCGCGAGGCGATGGCCGAAAGGGGCTGGTGTCCTTCCGGCCGGCTGTTCGAAGCCGCCGCTTGCGGTGCCGCGATGGTGAGCGACACATGGCCGGGACTGGAGGCCTTTTTCCGGCCCGGCGAAGAGATCGTCGTGGCGAACAGCACCGACGACGTGGTCGCCGCGCTCGACCTGTCCGACGCCGAGCTTGACGCTATCCGCAGCCGAGCGCGCGAGCGGGTGCTGGACGAACACACCTCGGCGCGGCGCGCGAAGGAATTCGACCGCATCCTGTCTGATGCACTGCACGGCTCCACGCATGGCGAGCCGTTGAAGGAGGCAGTTTGATGTTGGGCATCGTGCCCGCAGCCGGACGGGGAAGCCGCATCCAGCCGCTCGGCTTTTCGAAGGAGCTTCTGCCGGTCGGCAGCCGCATCGACGGCAACACCGAGCGGCCTTGCGCGGTCAGCGAATACCTGGTGCGCCGCATGGTGCGCGGGGGGGCCGACAAGATCTGCTTCGTCATCGGCTCGGGTAAGTCGGATATCCTCGAATATTATTCTGCCGGCTATGCCGACGCGACTGCGCTGTTTGTGGTGCAGCCCTCTCCGGTCGGCCTTTGCGACGCCATCTTCCGTGCCGCACCGCTCGTCACAGCCGATGAGACCGTTCTGGTCGGGTTGCCCGATACGATCTGGTTTCCCGAAGACGGCTTCCTGGCCCTCCCGGACGACGGCCTGTCCTTCCTGCTGTTTCCGGTGGACCAGCCGGAGTTCTTCGACGCCGTCGTTGTCGACCAGGACGACCGGGTGAAGCAAATCCAGGTCAAGCAGCAGAATGCCCAATCGAACTGGATCTGGGGTGCGTTCAAGATGCCCGGCCGCACCCTTCACCAGCTCGCCGCGCTGTGGCGGGAACGGGACCGGTGCGACGAATATATCGGCACGCTGGTCAATGCCTATCTCGCCGCCGGAGGCGATGCCTATGGCATCAAGGCTGGCACCGCCTATGTCGACGTCGGCACCTTCAACGGCTACCGCACCGCACTTCGCCTGCTTGAAAGCGCCGCCGGTACCAAGGACGACCAAGTCGCCATTACGCTGCCCGGCCACCAGCACGTCCCTGTCCTCGCAGGCGAAGGAGGCTAGCCATGCTGCATTCCGATGCCGAAATCCGCCGCCGTATCGATGCGCTCGGCCCATGGTTCCACAATATGGAACTGGCCGGCATCGAAACCGCTCCCGACCATTTCCTTGGCAACTATCCGCTGATCAAATGGCGCAAATTCGCCGACGCGATTCCCGCCGATCTTTCCGGCAAGGCGGTGCTCGACATAGGCTGCAATGCGGGTTTCTATTCGATCGAGATGAAACGCCGCGGCGCCGGCCGCGTGCTTGGCATCGATTTCGATGAGGCTTACCTGGCGCAGGCGCGCTTTGCCGCTGAGGTAGCAGACTGCGACATCGAATTCCGGCAGCTCTCGGTCTACGACGTTGGCGCCCTGCATGAGCGGTTCGACATCGTGCTGTTCATGGGCGTGCTCTACCATTTGCGCCATCCCTTGCTCGCACTCGATCTGATCCGGGAGCACGTCGCCCGGGACCTGATGATCTTCCAGTCGATGCAGCGCGGCAGCACCAACGTGCCGGCGCTCGAGCAGAATTATCATTTCTGGACCCACGACCTGTTCGACCGGCCGGATTTCCCAAAGCTGCATTTCATCGAGCATCGTTACGCCGACGACCCGACCAACTGGTGGATTCCCAATCGCGCCTGCACCGAAGCCATGCTGCGCAGCGCCGGCTTCGAGATCGTCCTGCAACCGGAGCAGGAGGTCTATTTCTGCCGCACCGCCGACGTGCCGGCCGGTGGCGGCGTCGTCTACCCGTCGAAAGGACAAATAAATGATTGAAGCCGCGATGATCTGGAACGAGCCCAACAACAAATCCCACTGGGATCCCGAGCTCGACCCCGACTGGAGCCGCTTCGCCAACATGGCAACCCTGGTCGCCGACGCGATCGCGTCGGAGAATCCGGCCTTGACCAAGGTCCTTGGCGGCATCTCGCCGATCGATGCCGGTTTCATGACACGGATGAAGGAGTTCGACGTGCTCGATCATGTCGATGCTGTCGCCGTGCACGGTTTCCCGCTCGACTGGAACCTCTGGCAGATCCACGAATGGCCGCAGAAGATCGGCGAGATTTCGGCTGTCACCGATCTTCCGGTATGGGTCAGTGAGGTCGGCGTGTCGACCTTCGGCGCCGAGGAGGTGCAGGTCTGGGGCCTGCGCCGGACCGCGGAACTGCTGATCGGCAACGCACCGCGCATCCAATGGTATAGCCTCTACGACCTGCCGCGCGAGTGGGAAGCGACGACGCGCCATCGCGAGGCGGAAGGCTCGTCTTACTACCGCCATTTCTACATGGGCCTGCTCCGCCAGGACGGCACGCCAAAGCCCGCGCTCGAGGAGTTCCTGCACCACACGCCGGCAATGGGACTGGTGCAGTGGTTCCATTTCGAAGATCACCGGCTGGACGACGCCGTTGCCTGGATGAAACGGCTCGGCGTCACCAATCTGCGCACCGGGCTTTCCTGGGCCGACAGCTTCAGGCCGAACGCACTTGACTGGTTCGACCGGCAGATGGAGGCTTTGGCCGACTTCGACGTGACGGTTACTTTCTGCTTCACGCCGGAACACCGCGGAATGATGCCGCACCACAGCAGTCCGCCGCTGGTGCCGGAGGAATTCGCCGACTTCTGCGCGGCAATGACGCGCCGATATGCCGGCAGCATCGCTGCCCCTTCGGTCGGCAGGCTGCGCGCCTCCGCAGCGTGAGGAGCTTCGGCTCTCCAGTCATGACGCTCACCGTCCTCAACGTCGCCTATCCCCTCGCCCCGGTCGGGCCGGATGCGGTCGGTGGTGCCGAGCAGGTGCTGTCGGTGCTCGACCAGGCGCTCGTACAGGCCGGACACCGCTCGATCGTGATCGGCTGCCAGGGCTCGAGCGCTGCGGGTGTCCTCATCGAGACGCCGGCCGAACCGGGCGTGCTCGATGAAGCGGCGAAGCGCCGGGCGCAGCGTGTTCATTGCGCCGCAATTGCTACCGCACGCGCTCGCTGGCCAATCGACGTGGTCCATTTGCACGGTATCGATTTCGATGCCTATCTGCCGGGCGACGGGCCGACATTGGTGACCCTGCATTTGCCGCTCGACTGGTATCCGGCCGACGCTCTCAATCCGGCGCGGGAGGATCTGTGGCTGCATGCGGTATCGGCGGCTCAGCAAAGAACCGCGCCGCCGGGAGCCAGGCTGATCGGGCCGATTCCCAACGGAGTGGACGTCGACGCGCTGAGCGAACCGCAGGCCAAACACGACTTTGCGCTCGTGCTCGGCCGCGTCTGCCCGGAAAAGGGCATCCATCTGGCGCTGGACGCAGCCAAGAAGGCCAGCGTGCCGCTGGTCATCGGTGGCAAGGTCTACCCCTATGAAACGCACACAGCGTATTTTCGCGACGAGGTCGAACCCCGGCTGGACGACCGGCGCCGCTTCCTTGGTCCGCTCGGCTTTGTCGCCAAGCGGCGCCTGCTGAATACAGCCCGCTGCCTAGTCATCCCGAGCCTTGCCGCGGAAACCAGTTCGCTCGTCGCCATGGAGGCGCTCGCCTGCGGCACCCCCGTGGTGGCCTTCCCGAATGGCGCACTGCCGGATGTGGTCGAGCACGGCAAGACCGGGTATCTGGTCGGGGATGTCGACGAGATGGCCGAAGCCATCGCTGCCGCACCCAGCCTGGACCCCGAGACCTGCCGGGCCGAGGCGCGGCGGCGCTTTTCACTCGACCGCATGGTTTCCTCCTACATGGACGCCTATCGGGCGCTGGCACGGCTCGGCACAGACAGCGGGCAGCTCGCGACGGCAAAGTGAGCGCGACATGCTCCGCAGTGAGATCATAGACGATCCGGCGGACCTCGAAGCCCTCGAGCCGCACTGGTGGGAACTTTGGTCGCGCAGTCCCTCGGCGACGCCGTTCCAGTCTCCCGCATGGTTGCTGCCATGGTGGCGGACATTTGCTCCCGGCGAGCTAGCGACGGTCGCCATCTGGCGTGGCGACGATCTGGTCGGCCTGGCGCCACTCTATCTGGAACGCCACGACGCCGGCGCGCGATTGCTTCCGCTCGGCATTTCGTTGAGCGACTATCTGGATGTCCTTTGTCTTCCCGAGATCGCCGAACCGGTCGGCGCAGTCATCGGTGGCGCCGTTCTTTCCGTCGGCTGGTCACAGTGGATCTTGCAGGACCTGCCTCCCGGCGGCGCCGGCCTTGCCATCAGGCATGCCGCGCTCGAATCGTGCCAAGCCGTCGGTCACGCCGCTTGCCCGGTGCTCGCCCTCGCCGGCGACCAGACGCTTCAAGGCTGCGTTCCGGCGCGGCGGAGGCGCCAATTGCGCCGCGCCCACAGGGCCGCGTCGAGACGCGGCAGTGTCTCCATCGAACCCGCTTTGTCCGATCCGCAGACATTCCTCGACCACCTGATCCGCCTTCACCGCGCGCGCTGGGCCGGACACGGCGACGGCGTTCTGTCCGATTCCCGCGTGGAAGCATTCCACCGTCAGGCGCTGCCGCAGCTGGTCGCACAGGTGCTTGCCCGATGCTGGCTTATCACGATCGGTAACGCGATCGTGGGCGCCTATTACGGGTTCCATCATCGGGGCCGCGCTTGCGCTTACCTCGGTGGCTTCGATCCGGCCTATGCCGAGGAAAGTCCCGGCGCGCTGCTCATCGGCCAAGCGATAAGGCAGGCGATCTGCGAAGGCGCGGAAGAGTTCGATTTTCTGCGCGGACAAGAGGCCTACAAGTACAGCTGGGGCGCCGTAGACCGGTGGACGATGCGCAAGATCTGGACGCGGAGCAAAGGGCGATGAGCGCGACCCAGCCGGAATCTCGGCGGTCGACATCAGCAAGGCGGGTGCTGGAGGATTGCATGGCAGACGGTGCCGGCGTCGAAGCCGTCATCGCAAGGCTGGCTCTCCGTTTCGAGACAGGAATCGATGCTGCAGAATTGGCGAAGATTGCGCAAAACACGCACTCGGCTGACCCGCGAAACACGGCAAAACTGCAACGGATTGCCGACCTGCTGCGGCGCAGGCCCGAGATATTCGCCACGCTGCGCAAAACAGGTGGTGCCGTTCGGCACGAGCGTGGCGAGGACGAGACCGACGATGCGGTCGTCAAGCGGCTGGCGGCCGGGTTTGACGCGGCGGCGGCGATCTCCCCGGCGGCGAGCGTCCAGCTGTCATCGCTGGGCAATGAGGAAAAGCTCTCTGCCGCTACGGCTGAGATCGTTGCATGGCTGGAGAGGCGAGGCTTTACCGGCACTGACCGCGACATACTGGATATCGGCTGTGGTATCGGTCGGTTCGAACAGGCGCTCTCCGCTCTGTCGCGCCGGATCGTCGGCAGCGATATATCCCCAGCGATGATCTCGATCGCCCGCCGGCGATGCGCCGGGCTCGGCAATGTAGAATTCCGCCCTACGCGCGGTTTCGATCTTGCCGATTTTTGCGATGCCAGCTTCGACCGCGTGCTGGCCGTCGACAGCTTTCCCTATCTGGTGCTGGCCGGCCTTGCGGAGCGACATTTCGTGGAAATCGCGCGCGTGCTGAAGAGGCCGGGCATGGCCGCGCTTTTGAATTATTCATATCGCGGATCGCCGGCGCTGGATCGCGCCGATGTCCATAACTTCGCCAACGCAAATGGCATGCAAGTCCTCGTCGACGGCGAAAAGCCTTTCCGGCACTGGGACGGCGATGCCTTCCTGCTTACGATTTCCATCGGAACATTGCGGCCCAACGCTGGTTCGGATGCCGAACGGGAAAAGCCGCTATTCGACAGTATGAAGGAGAACAAGATGGCGTCCGGCAGCAAGAAGCACATCGGTCGCGGCAGTCACGGCAAAGGCGCTGGCGCTGGCGCGATGACCGATCTTCCCAAGGACAAGATCGGAGAGAACGCCGTTCTGTCCAACAGAGACAAGAAGCAGCACACCAAGGAGCGTGGGCTCGACGGCAATCGGGTCAAGTCCGAGCAGTACCAGGATCATTCAGCGGATCGGCGGCCTGAAGACTGATCGTTGCGGCAGCATGCGAGCTTGCAGCCGGTGAGCAATTGAAAGGCGGCGAGAGCCCAACCGCTGACGAAGCTGTGCAAGGACCGATGCCGGTCGCATGGACGCCCTGCAAATTCTTGCAAACTCGCACTGTTGCCACCAGAGTGAAGTGAAGGGACCAACATTTGCCAAGAGAACGCGATGTCTCGCTCAAGGGAAGATTCCGTCAGCACGCGTGCCGATCTGACGATAGACCGGGAAATCGCTTCCTTGCTTGCGGCCATCGAACAGGAAAGGGTTCCTGACAGGCTGACCAAACTTGCGATCGAGTTGCAGCATGCGCTTATCGAAAGGCGCTTGCGCGAAACCAGTAACTAACGTGACGTGTATTAGCGGCGCCTCTCGGCTTCGAAGTCCAGTTGTCCTTCGGACAGATAGCTGCGCCTTTCCATCAGGGTTTGCGAGGAACTTTCGCCAAGGTATTCCAGCACGCCGGCGCGTGCCCTGTTGAGCCGGCTCTTCACGGTTCCCACCGCGCAACCGCATATTTCGGCCGTTTCCTCATAGCTGATGCCCAGAACGCCTATCAACATCAGAACCTCGCGCTGGTGCTCAGGAAGGCTTTGGATGGCCTGGTGGACTTCCTTGCCCTGTACGGACCATTCCTGCGTCGCTTCCGAGATCGGCCGCAGCGAAGCGCAGTCGAGCAGGCCGGGCGCTTCCCTCACCGCGGCCCTGACACGCGTGTAGTAGGTGTTGCGCATGATCGTGAAGAGCCATGACTTCATGCGCGTTCCAGCTTCGAACTTGTCAATGTTGGCCAAGCCCTTGGTCAGCGTCTCCTGGACCAGGTCGTCGGCATCATCGGGAGTGCGGCAGAAGGTGCGGGCGAAAGCCCTCAAAGCGGGTATGAGGTCGACGATGGAAACTTCTTCGGTTTCGCGAGTCGCCAAGGCGTAGGCTGTAGGTGGCAATGGTCCAGCTCCCGTCCAGAATGAGTTCGTGAGCGCAGACCAGTTAAATGCATTGGGCGAAAGATCGTTCCGGCTGGCGAAAATCACCCGGATCGGGAACCGGAGCGGCTTGGCTGGGCAACCCAGCCGGCGGTGATATTTTTGACGGAACAACCACCGGTATCGCGGAGTTGGAATCCAGGCCGTCCGAAAATCCGGGGCGCCGCCATTGGCGTGTCGAAACGCGATTTTCGCAGCGAGCCTGGGCCGCCACCTCAAGGACAGTCCGCCACCTCAAAACAGGAGGAACCCATGACAGGAAACAAGCACGCCAAAGGCAAAACGCCGGCCGATAGCGACCTTGCCAACGATCCCGGCATCGGCAGTTCCAAGGGCACGATCAAGGAGGGCGACCGGCTCGATCAGGGCGACAACACGTTCGAAGGCGATGTCGAGAACGACACCACGCCTCAAGGCGGTATCAATCCCCGGCAAAAGATGCGGACCAACAAATGACGCCAGCATCGGCCGGCGCACGATCGAACAACCCGCTGCAACCCGTGCAGCAATCCCGCGTTAAAGAGCATGGGCCTCGCGTCCGCCCAGCGTTGATGCGACAGGCTCTTTCGCGGAGACACAGATGACAAAAAAATCGTTTGGCCGCCCCGTTCCAATTCTCGTCGGCCTTGGTTTCCCTCGCCATGTCGAAAATATCTGGCAGGCCTATGACGTCTTGAACGAATGGCCGAGTCGCGGCCCGGCGCACAAGGCGGCGTTCGACGCCTGTCGCGCCGGGCTGGCTGACGAGGTCGATGCCGAGACCGTGCGCGCGGCGTTCGAAGCATTCGCCCGCAAGGCGGGCATTCTGGCGCACGATGTCGCCGCCGAAATACCAGCAGGCACCAATCCCACTGCGGTTCGCGACGTCGGCTAAAATGCCCAGCAGGCCATGTGACCTGCTGAGGCTAATTTATATCAAGGGTGGTTAAATCGGGAGGACCGCCATGCTGGAGATAAAGTTCGATGCTCCGGTTTGCATCTACTTCGGCAAGCCGGGACGATCGCGAATGGTCAGCTCCGTTTTCGAGGCTTCTTACTGCCTCAAAAGCGAGAAATGGCCTGCCCGCAATGCCCCGTTGTCGCTGATGGCGGGAGATGCATTGGATGGCGCCCAGATCGGCCAGATTACGGCAGCGGAAGCCCGCGAAGCATTTATCGACGCGGCTTTGGAAGCGAAGATTCTTGTCGAAGGCGAGCCGCATGACACACATGCCCGGACGGCCTTCATGCCGGACGGCGGGTGAACCGGCAGGCTGCTTCCCCGCAGAGCCGTTTATCACGAATGGCTGGCTTCCTCGGCCTTTTTCTCCCGCTGCTGCCTGAGGACCTCGTCGGTTCCGACCAGCTTCTTCGATCCGCCGGGGATCGCGGTGGAAACAACAGCCGGCGGGTCGCTTGCGGGGAAAGAATCCTCCAGACCCGCCTGCAGCTGGTCTTCCAGCGTCTGCGGCTCTTCCGAGCGGCCAGGGGTCCTTCGGGTGTCTACATTCTCCAGCGGCTGTGTCATGTCCGGTGAAGACCTGACTTCTCGAATCCAGCCATAGAGCTGTTCGATGGCAAATTCCTTCATTGTGTCGAAATCGGCCTTTTCGTCACGCGATGCCTCGATTTGGTCAACCATGGTCTTCTCGAACCGTTCGAGGCTCTCGCTTCCACACGCTCGGCAGAGACGCACCAGCGCCTCGCGCAGTATGAGCGGCGCAAAGTGCGCTGTCGCCTCGAGCCTGAGCTGCTGCAAACGCTCCGGGGTAGCGGCTTGGAACTTCGACATGCTCGACCTCTTCGCCTAGTGGAGCATGTCAACGAAAATTGTCGGCGGATGTTCCATCGGCGGCCGCTGCATCGCTCGATCCTCAGCGGTGCGCTCCACCACCGACTGCCATGCGGATACCGAGACAGACGACGAAGCAGCTGTGCCGGATGACCGTCCGGCCGCCCGCTATGTAGAACCCATGCGGCCACTTCGGCCCGGGTTCGCCAGATGCCTTGGTGCCATCGTTGGACCTGCCGGCATTTCGCATCATCTTGAGTGCTTCGTCCCTGGTCAGGCCGCACCTGCGGGCAAAACAATCGATCTCATAGGCCAACTCGGCCGACAGGTCGTGTTTGGCATGCATTTTTCGCTGGTGTTTGCGTGCGCCCATTCAGGCTCGGTCCCGGATCAGCCGGTTCCCAGCGCCTGGCCAATCCGTTTCCGCAAGTTTTCTCACGCGCCGTCTGGCCGGCCCACCCTGTCCTTGAGTTCGTTCAGGAATGCGAGCAGCGCGTCCTCAGGATCGTCGGCCGCTTCGGTCAGCATATCGATGCCCCAGCGGCCGAGGACAGCCTCCTGGACGATGCTCGGCTGGGACATGAAGATGAAGGATTTCGGGCGATTCTTCTCATAGCCGGAGCGGCGCCAGGTCTGCCAAAGCCGGTGCAGCAGCAGACGGATGTTCATGTCGGACATGCTGTAGCCGATGAACAGGATGGTGCGCCCGAGCGCGTCAGCGCGAAACTTCACGTCGAGCGGCGAATCGAACGAAAGCCGCTCAAAATAATCGGTCTCCGCCAGAACCAGCGATTTGTCGTCGTCGAAATCGCCGTGGAATTTTATGATCTGCGTCACCTCGCCGGTGGCCTTTGGCAAGTCCTTTGCATTGGCGACTTTGACAAAGGGCCGGCTATGGATCTCGAAGGCAACCTCGAGATTGCGATCATAATTGGTGGTGTAGATGATCGGAAAATCGAGCGATACGATGAGCTTGTGGATTGCCGACCGCTGCACTTCTTCGCGCGATACGCTCCATTCGCGATCCATCCAGCTGCGCAAAGGGCCGAGGCTCCCCTGCTTCAGCCGGTAGTATTCGGCAAGGGCCTGATAGCTGGCCTCCGGTGCGCCGATCATGTCCTCGTGAAGGCCGAGTTCGCTTTGCATGTGCTCGATGAGCTTTTGCCAGGACGGCAAGCCGACGCTCATCGACACCCCGGCTCCAACGAACAAGATAGCTCGTCGCTCTTTCACCGATTGAGCCAGTTGCTCGACTGCAGACAGCATTCGACACAACTGCGATAGGCGCCGCTCCGTTCCAGCCGAGCCCGGACCGCCGCCGGAATAGATTTACTTCCGACGTGAGTGCGAACACTCGGATCGGCTGTTCCGAGCGCCCGGCCGCCGACTTTGGCCAACCGAACCCGACATTTATTTCGTTGCATTTGGCACTTCTGCGCCGCTCACGCGTTGGAGAGTGTTCAACAAACACGGCGCAGCTGCAGCTAATGGAGCTCTGCGCCAACGTCGGCAAACTCGACAGCCAATGAGGCAAGCGCGACTGGTGGCGGCGAAAAATAGGGTGCCTGGCAAAAGGGGAAAGAGGCCATTGGCTGCGATGCTGGGATGGACGCTGCTGGCAAGCTTCGCGCTGACTACCGCGGCGGTTGCTCAGTCAACGTCAAGCTTTGCGATAAATCCGCCTGCCGCAGCTGCTCCGCCCGACGACGGCCAATGGGCGATGCCGGCAAAGAACTACGCCTCGACTCGCTACAGCGAACTTGCGGAGATCACCGAAGACAACGTCAAAAACCTGCAGGTGGCCTTCACCTTCTCGACCGGCGTCAACAAGGGTCAGGAGGCTGCGCCCCTGGTGGTCGGCAACACGATGTACATCGTGACACCGTTTCCCAACATTCTCTACGCGCTTGACCTTACCAAGCCCGGCGCGCCGATGAAGTGGAAGTTCGAGCCCAATCCCGAGCCTGCGGCGCAGGGCGTTGCCTGTTGCGACGTGGTCAACCGCGGTGCAGCCTTCTTCGAAGGGCGCATCTATTTCAACACGCTCGATGGCCACACGATCGCCGTCGATGCGGCCACCGGCAAACCGGTCTGGAACACCCACATCGGCAACATCAACATCGGCGAGACCATCACCATGGCGCCGCTGGTGGTGAAGGGCAAAGTGCTGGTCGGCAATTCCGGCGGCGAAATGGGCGTACGCGGCTGGATCAAGGCGCTCGACGCCGGCGACGGGCACGTCGTCTGGACGGCCTACAATACCGGACCGGACGCCGAGGTGCTGATCGGCCCCGATTTCAAGCCGCATTACGACATGGACAAGGGCAAGGATCTCGGCGTGACGTCGTGGCCGCCCGACGCCTGGAAGATCGGCGGCGGCAATGTGTGGGGCTGGATCTCCTATGACCCGGACCTAAACCTGATCTTCCATGGCACCGGAAATCCCGGTCCGTGGAATCCGGATCTGCGGCCCGGCGACAACAAATGGACCGCCGGAATCTTTGCCCGCGATCCCGACACCGGCGCAGCCAAATGGTTCTATCAATGGACCCCGCACGATCTGCACGACTACGACGGCATCAACGAACAGGTGCTGCTCGACATGACCTGGCAGGGCAAGCCCCGCAAGGTGCTGGTCCGACCGGAACGCAACGGCTACGTCTATCTGTTGGATCGCACCACAGGCGAGGTCCTGTCGGCAGTCCCCTTCGGGCCAGTCAATTCCAGCACGGGCGTCGACCTCAAGACCGGCCGGCTGATTGTAAATCCGGACAAGAAGACCGGCACCGGCAAGGTCGTGCGCGACATCTGCCCGACCGCATCGGGCCTCAAGGACTGGCAGCCTTCGGCATTCTCGCCCAAGACCGGTCTGCTCTACATCCCGCACAACAATCTCTGCATGGACGAAGAGGGCGTCGACGTGAATTACATCGCCGGCACGCCCTATGTCGGCATGAACGTGCGCATGATCCCCGGGCCGGGCGGCAATCGCGGTGCTTTCACCGCCTGGGATGTCGCCGCCGCCAAGCCGGCGTGGAGCCTGAAGGAGAACTTTCCGGTGTGGAGCGGCGCCGTCGCCACCGCCGGCAACGTCGTGTTCTATGGCACTATGGAAGGCTGGTTCAAGGCGGTCAGCGCCAGGACCGGCGAACTGCTTTGGCAGTTCAAGACGTCGTCCGGCATCATCGGCCAGCCGATCACCTATCGCGGCCCGGACGGGCACCAATATGTCGCGATTCTTTCGGGCGTCGGCGGCTGGGCCGGCGCGATCGTATCCGGCGATCTCGATCCGCGCGACGCCACCGCCGCGCTCGGCTTCGTCAACGTCATGAAGGATCTGAAGGATGTAACCACGCCGGGAGGTACGCTGTATGTGTTCCGGCTCCCTTGAGACGACCGGTCGAGTTGCGCGCGCACGGAGAAAATCTTCCCGGCGGTTTGGCGCCGCGGTCGGCGCACTGGCACTCTCGCTCGTCGCCGCCGTTGCCGATGCGCGCGAATTGAGGATCTGCGCCGATCCCAACAACATGCCGTTCTCCAATGCCGCCAGGCGGGGCTTTGAAAACAAGATCGCCGAACTCATCGCCCGGGAGCTTGGTGCGACTGTTTCCTACACGTGGTGGGCACAGCGGCGCGGCTTCGTCCGCAACACGTTGAAAGCCGGCTTGTGCGATCTTGTGCCCGGCACGCCCGCCAATCTCGAGATGCTGCGCACGACCGCGCCCTACTACCGGTCTTCTTATGTGTTCGTGACACGCCAAGATGTGCCCGAAATCACGTCCTTCAACGATCCTCGCCTGCGCGATCTGCACATCGGCGTCCAGCTGATAGGCGATGATGGCGCCAACTCGCCCCCCGTCCAGGCGCTTGGCCGTCGTGGCATCGTCGGCCATCTCATCGGTTTCCCCGTCTATGGCGACTATTCGGCGCCGAACCCGCCAGCACGCATCATTGAGGCGGTCGCGAATGGCGACATCGATATGGCCGTCGTCTGGGGACCGTTGGCCGGCTACTTCGGTGCCAGGCAAAAAATGCCGTTGCGGATTACGCCGGTTGCGCCGCGCATCGACGGTCCGCTGCTGCCGATGATCTACGACATCTCGATGGGTGTGCGCCACGACGACGATGCGCTGCGCAGCGAGGTAGACGCAGCGCTCGCCAAGCACCGCGCCGAGATCGATGCAATCCTGGCGGAATATGGCGTGCCTCGCCTCGACGTCGCCGGGGCGGCAGTGCGATGAACCGCTGCCTTCCATGCTTGCTGTCGGCGATGCTCGTCCTTGCCGCTTGCCAGCGTGAGGAACGCGAAACGCGTCCACAGTCGGCGCTCGGCTCGGGCGATCAACCGGCAGCCGTGACGGCCCTCGAGCCGGGCGGCCAACGGCCGACCTCGTCCGACAACAAGGCCGGCGTGTTCGAGGCCAACGCCTTCCACCTCAGCGAGGGCAAGCGTCTGTTCAACTGGTTCAACTGTTCCGGCTGCCATGCCAATGGCGGCGGCGGCATGGGCCCGGCCCTCATGGACCAGAAGTGGCTCTATGGCAGCTCGATCGAAAGCATCCACGCCACGATCAGGGACGGCCGGCCAAACGGCATGCCGAGCTTCCGCGACACGATCCCGGATGACCAGATATGGGAGCTTGCTGCCTTCGTCCGGGCACTGAGCGGCAACGCACCGTCCTCCGCCGCGCCGGGCCGCGACGACGACATGATGCCCCATCCATCCGAGAATCGCCTGCCGGACGCCGCGACGCTGGGGAAGTCGCCGTGAGCCGCGGTGTCTGGACGATGTGCTGGTGCACGGCCTGCATCCTGCTCCTCGCAGGATGCAGCGGCTGGCAATCCGCGCTCGACCCAAAGGGCCCGGCCGCGAACGAGCTCGCATGGCTGATCTGGTTCTTCACAGCACTCTGCACGGTGGTCTGGCTTCTGGTGATGGCCGTGCTGATCGTGCCATTGGCCCGGCGCCCGGCGCCGGTCGGCGATCCGCTTGTCCTCGACGCTGCCGCCGAGCGCAGCAAGATGCGAATTGTCGTCGCCGCACTCGCCGCTACCGCCCTGATCCTGGTCGGCCTTACGCTGCTGAGCTACTTCGCTAACCGGACGCTCGCTGCTATCGGCTCGGATGCGGCGCTGACGATCCGGGTGACCGGGCATCAATGGTGGTGGGAGGTGCGCTACGAAAACGACCAGCCGAACCGCATCCTGACGACCGCCAATGAAATCCACATCCCGGCGGGCGAGCCGGTGCGGCTTGTGGTGACCTCGACCGACGTTATCCATTCCTTCTGGGTGCCGAACCTCTCGGGCAAGCTGGACGTCATTCCAGGCCACGAGAACGTTCTCGATCTGAAGGCGGACAAGCCCGGCGTCTATCGCGGGCAATGCGCCGAGTTCTGTGGCGCACAGCATGCCAATATGAGCACCTTCATCATCGCCGAACCTCGGCCCGTCTTCGATGCCTGGCTGAACGATCAGCTGCGGCCGGCGGCCGCCCCCGTGTCGGCCGAGGCCAAAACCGGCCACGACCTGTTCCTCAAACGGCCATGCGTGATGTGCCACAAGATCGGCGGCACCATCGCCGGCGGCACGGTCGCCCCAAACCTCACCCATATCGCAAGCCGGCAAACGCTCGCTGCCGGCACGCTGACAATGAGCCGCGGCAATCTCGCAGCCTGGATAGCCAATCCGCAGGGGATCAAGCCAGGCGCCCACATGCCCGTGGTGCGACTGGACGGGGACGAACTGAATGCGATCGTCGCCTATCTCGAGGGCCTGAAATGAGCAGCGCCCGTGAGCGTCGGCTCGCCGGCGAGGGAGCAGCGGCCGGCAAAGGAGACCTGGCCCCCGAGCGCGACGGTCCTCGCGATACCAGCCTCGACGACTCCAGCCTTGACCGCTGGCTGGCGCGGACATGGCAGACGGCGCCGGGCATCATCGGTGCGCTCTCGAGCGTCGACCACAAGATTGTCGCGCGGCGCTACCTGATCACCGCTTTCGCCTTCCTATGCCTCGGTGGCCTCAGCGCCGTTGCCATGCGCATCCAACTGTCGGGGCCGGAGCGCGGGCTGATCGGGCCCGACCGCTACAACCAGCTGTTCACCATGCATGGCGTGACGATGATGTTCCTGTTTGCGGTGCCGATCGTTCAGGCGACCGGCATCTACCTCGTGCCGCTGATGGTCGGCACCCGCAACATCGCCTTTCCGCGCCTCAATGCATTCAGCTTCTGGATTTATCTCTCCGGTGGCCTCTTCGCCTGGGTGTCGTTTGCTCTCGACATGGCGCCCGACGTCGGCTGGTTCTCCTACGTGCCGCTGTCCGGTCCTGAATTCGGGCCAGGCAAGCGTTCCGACGTGTGGGCGCAGATGATCACCTATACCGAAGTGTCATCGTTGGCGGTCGCGGTTGCCACCATCGTCACCGTGCTGAAGCAGCGTGCGCCGGGCATGTCGCTGGACAAGATTCCGCTCTATGTCTGGGCGATGCTGGTCACCTCCTTCGTCATCGTGTTCGCCATGCCGGCGGTCATGATCACGTCGACGTTCCTGATCCTCGACCGCCTGGTCGGCACCCATATCTTCAATCCCGCCGAGGGCGGCGACGTATTGCTGTTCCAGCACCTGTTCTGGTTCTTCGGCCACCCCGAAGTCTACATCATATTCCTGCCGGCTACCGGCATGGTGTCCTCGATCATCACCGCTTTCGCCCGGCGTCCGGTATTCGGCTATCTGGGCATGGTACTGGCCTTGATCGCGGTCGGCTTTCTGTCGTTCGGCCTGTGGGTTCACCACATGTTCGCAACCGGTCTGCCCAAGCTCGGCGCGAGCTTCTTCACCGCCTCGAGCATGCTGATCGCCATCCCGAACGGGCTGCAGATCTTCTGCTGGCTGGCGACATTGTGGGACGGACGCCCGATAATCAGAACGCCGCTGCTGTTCGTGTTCGGCTTCTTCTTCACGTTCGTCGCGGGCGGCCTGACTGGGGTGATGCTGGCGTCGGTGCCATTGGACCTGCAAGTGCACGACACCTATTTCGTGGTCGCGCATTTCCATTACGTGCTGATCGGCGGGTCGGTGTTCCCGCTGCTCGGCGCGACCTATTTCTGGTTCCCCAAGATCACCGGCCGGATGATGAGCGAACGTCTCGGACGCTGGCACTTCTGGCTTGCCTTCCTAGGCTTCAATGCGGCGTTCTTTCCGATGCACATTGTCGGCCTGTGGGGCATGCCGCGGCGGGTCTACACCTATCCGGTGGAACTCGGCTGGGGCAACATCAACCTGTTCATCACAGCCGGCGCGGTCATCCTGTTCCTAAGCTTCGTTCTGTTCACTATAAACCTGGTGTACAGCGCCTCGAGGGGCGCCCCGGCCGGGGACAATCCCTGGAATGCCGGCACGCTGGAATGGGCGACGAGCTCTCCACCGCCGAGCTATAATTTCGCTCGGATCCCGGTGGTTACCCACGCCGAGCCGCTCTGGGCCGAACGTGACACGCTGCCTGTCGCGACCGGGCTTCGCGTCGACGCGCGCGAACTTGTCATTTCGACCGTGGCAGAGGCGCATCCAGATGTGCGCGAGAAGTCGGCGACGCCGTCGATCTGGCCATTGTTCGCCGCGCTCGCCGTCGGCGCCACCTTTCTCTATTCGATCTTCAGCCCGTGGGCGGTGGTCTGGGGAGCCGGGCCGATCGCCATCACTTTGATCGGTTGGTTCTGGCCGAAAGGCGATCCGGAGGATGAGGAATGAAACAGCGTCCTGTCGCCGATCTTTCCAAACTCCCGACCTTCGGGATCGGACCGCGCAGCCCGACCTGGTGGGGCACTCTCGCCTTCATGGCGCTGGAAGGCACCGGCTTCGCGCTCGCCGCAGGCACCTATCTTTACCTCGCCTATCTGTCGCCCAAATGGCCATTGGGCGTGCCGCCGCCCAACCATTGGCCGGGCACCATCGTCACGCTGTTGCTGCTCGCCAGCGTGGTGCCCAATCACATACTGAACCGCTACGCCGAAGCCTGTGCCATGGTGCCCGTGCGCATCGGCCTGATCGTCATGTCGCTGCTCGGCATCGCACCGCTTGTCGTGCGGTGGTTCGAATTTCCGGCCCTCAACATTTATTGGGATACCAATGCGTACGGCTCGATGCTGTGGGTCCTGCTCGGCCTTCACACAACGCACCTGATTACCGACGTCGGCGACACGATGGTGCTGACGGTCCTGATGTTCACGCGCCATGGCTATAGCGGCCGGCGTTTCGGGGACGTTGGCGACAACGTCTTCTACTGGGATTTCGTGGTCGCGACCTGGATCCCGATCTACCTGTTGATCTACTGGATGCCGAGGCTTGACTGAGATGCGTGCGCTTCGCTTGGGCACATCATGGGGCGGGCTGTTGTCCGGGCCTTTGGCCTGGGCGATGTCGACGCAGCTGAATTATGCGTTCGTGGAGTGGCAGTGCGCCCACGATATTCCCGTCATACCGGTCATTGCGCTGGTGCTGACAGTGCTGGCCTTGCTCGGCGGCGTGCTTTCGTGGCGGGCGCGACAGCAAGGTGGCGCCGCCTTTAAACCGGATCGTACGCGCGGCACCGAGCATTTCGTCGCCAATATCGGCATTCTCAGCGCGGTGCTGTTTGCGCTGGTAATCGTCATGCAAGGCGCGGCTTCGCTCATTGTTGACGGCTGCCTACGATGAGCTTCGACGCGCTCTTCTCGACCTCGATCTGCTACGGTGCCGGCGCCCCGCAGGCCGGCTGGACGCTGGCGTTGCCGATCACGCTGCCGCTAACCATGGTCGCACTGCTTTACGCGGCAGGCGCCTTTCGGCTGTGGCGGCGGAGTGCCCGCAGCCGCCCGTTGCGGTTGCGGCAAGCCCTGCTGTTTGCGACCGGCTGGGCCATTTTGGCGGCAGCACTGGTCAGTCCGCTCCATGCATTGGGTGAGCGCGTTTTCACCGCCCACATGATCGAGCACGAGCTGTTGATGGCGGTGGCGGCACCCCTGCTGGTCGCCTCCCGTCCGGCGGCGGCGATGATGTGGGCATTGCCGACCAAGCTGCGGCTGGCATTTGGCGCAGCCGGGCAGGCGAAGGTGCTTCGAACCGTTTGGGCCGCCGTCAGCCGCCCTCTAGCCGCGACCTTCCTGCACGGCGTCGCGATTTGGGCGTGGCACGTTCCGGCGCTGTTCGAGGCGGCGCTTGCACAGGGTGTCCTGCATTATGCGCAACATGCCAGCTTCTTTGGTACGGGGCTGCTGTTCTGGTGGGTGCTGCTGCCGCGTTCAGGCCGCGAACAAGCCTACGGCAGCGCAGTCATGCACCTCTTTTTCACCTCGCTGCACACCGGCCTGCTCGGGGTGCTGCTGCTGGTCTCGCCAAGGCTGTGGTACCCGGTAAACGCAGCCGGCGCGGAATTGTGGAGCCTTAGCCCGCTCGAGGACCAGCAGCTCGCCGGCTTGGTGATGTGGGTTCCGGCCGGCCTGATTTATGGCGGAGCCGCGTTGCTGCTGGCCGGTCTGTGGATTCGCTCAAGTGGACAGAGAAGATGGGAGGCGTCGCATGCGCTCCAGGCTGTCTAAGCTGGTCATTGGTGCCGGGACGGCAATTGCCGTGCTGGCCGCAGCTTGGGCGGCGCTGACGTTGTGGCCGGAGCGGCTCGTCAGGGTCGCGCATAAGACGGACAATGCCCCTGGCAGCATCGGCGTGCGCGCAACATCGCGCTTCACTCCGTCCGGACCCATCCTCGGCGCCGCGGCAATTGTCGTGCTTGTTGCAGCCCTGGCCGGGATCGCGTTGTACTTCGAGCAAAGCCGTCGAGTGGAGCAGAAGGCCGACAATGCAACCGGCGGTGTTGGCGCCCGCGCCATACCAATCATCATGGCCAATGGCTGTGCCGGATGCCACACGATCACCGGCGTGCCCGGCGCGCAGGGACTGGTCGGTCCACGCCTCGACGCCAGCTTGGCCACCCGGGTCTATATCGGCGGCGTATTGTCCAACAACCCGCGAAACATGGTCCGTTGGATACGCGCCGCAAGAGAGATCAATCCGCACACGGCAATGCCTTCGACCAGAATTTCCGAGCAGGAGGCGCGGGATATCGCGGCCTATCTCTATTCGCTGAAATGAAAGTCATCGCTCATCCCGGCAGCTGCACGCGGCCTGTCTTCACCAGTCGATCGCAGGCCGAGTGATCATCAGCCAGAAAATCCCGAGTACCGCGGCGAAGGCGGGGAAGCCGAAGGCGAACCACAGCCAGAAGAGCCGATGATAGCGCGGCGGCAACGGCGCGCCTGCAGCGGCGGCTTGCGATGCCAGCTTGCGCATCTGCATTTGCATCCAGACGACCGGGAGCCAGAACATTCCGGTGAAGATATAGAGCGCGATCGAAAGTACGATCCAGCCCTCCGACAGCGAGTAGCCTGCCTGCCAGGCGAGCGCGGCTCCGGTCAAAGGCTGCGCGACCACGGCCGTCGCGGTGAAAAGGAAGTCGGCGACGACGACGATACGCGCCACGGCCGCAACCGTCGCGGCATTGCCGGTCCTGTGGGCGAGCAGCATGAAGAAAGCGATACCGGCGCCGGTACCAAGCAGCACGGATGCGCCGATGACATGCAGAAATTTCAGCAGGAAATAGAGCATCAACGCTCCTCCAGCACTGCCAAGGCCACAAAGTGCAGCACCAGGATCGGCAACACCTTGAGGAACGGCCCAAGCGGGTCGTTCCACAGATCGGGGCTCAGGAGGCTTCCGACGACCAGGTAGAAGAGCGAGAGCGCGATGCCGCCATAGAGGCCTTTTCGCGTCGCTGGCCGCCAGGCTAGGAGCGCGCCGACGGCGATGTCGGCAAGAGCACCGGCTATCACGGTCGGCGCCGACAAGATGCCAGCCCCCGTGCTTTGCATCAGCTCGATGCCACCGTTATAGCCGGTGGTCAGCGACACAATACCCGTCACGATCCAGAAGAAGGGCAGGACGACGAAGATCGCAGGCTTGATGAAATACAGCCGGGCAAACCATTTTTCCTGCACCGTTGCCGGATTGAGCGCGAGGAGGCCCGCCAGGGTTTGCGGGCGTATGCCGGTCGCGGCGGTCCAGTCCGAGGGATCTCCAACCGCTCCTCGGGCGATCTCTCTGGCCGCGTTGGTGCGCATCGGTGGACGCCAGCCGAACATCGCGGCAAGGTCGCCGAGGCGGTAGAGAAGCCTTGCAACAGCCGCCGGCAAGACAAACCTGGCTGCAGGAGCCCAGCCGAGCCATCGGCGATAGCTGCCGACGACCTCGTCCATGCTCAGCTGTTCGGGACCGACAAGTTCCAACACGACGCGAGACGGACTGTCGGGATCGAGAAGGAAGACGACTGTTGAGACCACATCGTCGAGTAGTACCACCTGGAGCCGGCCGGTGCCGGGCATGGACGGTAGCACCGGCAGCGAGGCGAGACCCCTAAACAATGCGCTGGCCCCAAACACCGGCCGGCCGAGCACCACGGACGGGCGCAGGATCACCCAATCCAGATCAAGCGCCATAAGCGCTTGGTCGCCGGCCAGTTTCGTCGCCGAGAATGCCGAAGGCTGCGCCCGATCGACGCCTATCGCCGAGAAGTGGATTACCCGGGCAACCCCTGCCCGCGCACAGGCGAGGAAGAGTGCTGCCGCCGCATCGCGATGGACTTCGCGCGTCTTTTCGCGAGGGCTGTCCTGCAGGACGCCGGCACAATTCACGACGGCGTCGACACCCCTGAGATGCGGTAGCCAGTCTTCGGGCTGCAGCGCCGCCGCCATGTCCAGCACCAGCAATTGATAATTGCCGGCCCGGTTTGCGCCGGGGCTGCGGACCAATCCGATCACCTCATGCCTTTCGGAAAGAAGGCGTGCCACGACGGAGGCACCGATCAGGCCGGTGGCGCCGGTAACCAGGACTTTCACTGGACCCCATTCTCCGACGGCGGGAAAGTATCGTTCATTCCGGTTTATCGCCCTCGATACTCCCCTTCATACCGGAAAGTTCTTCCGTCGTGCATAACAACCGCGGCCGCGCCGGGTCGGAGATGTCGAGCTTGTCCCAGGGAATGCGGTACACGCTGTCGCGACTGCGCAATCGAAAGACGTCGAGGACCGCAATGCCGATAGCCGAAGCGGACAGACGCTCGAAGGCCGCGTAGATGCCGACATGGTACTCGGTGACCACCAGGTCGTCGCCATCCGGTTCGGCGCGTATCTCCTCGATACGGCCGATGCTTTTGCCGTGCGAAAGCACATTCCTGCCAGCCAATTGCTCAAGATTGACGGTGGCCATCATCCAGCTCCCGGAATACGCCCAATGACATGATCGCGCAGCCAGTCCTGCCAGTCGAAAATCGCCGTTTCGCGGACGTCGATATCGAACTCGATGTCGACGCCGATGTCGCGCACCTTGTTCCAGGCGATGCGGTGCGGCTCGGCATGGCGCTTGCCGCCGAGCCTTGCCGCAACCCGCGCCATCCAGCGCCCGGGTCGCTCGCCAAGCCGACGCCCCAGCGTGATCGAGCCGAGCTCGACCGCAACGATTTTAGGCGGCTCGCCTGGCCTGAGCTCGGCCACCAGCCCGTCGACCTTGCCGATCTTGACCTGCTCGCGGTCGACTACTTGCTTGTCCAGGATGTCGCGCAGCAACTTCATCACGTGCCTCCGAATATCTGCAAAGGAATGGTCACGATCGCGAGCACGAAACCGAGCGCGATGATGAAGATGACCGCGGCATTCGCTATCATGCCATTGCGGTGCTCGCCGACATAACGCTCGTCATTCAGCAGGAAGAGGAACGGCACCACGGTCAGCGGCAGGCTGGCGGCCGTCAGCGCCATGGAAAAGATGGTGAGCTTCAGCGGATCGAGGCCCAGTGCGATCGGAATGGCGGCGAGAACCAACAAGATCGTATAGACGGTGCTGAAACCCGGGTCGTCGCGCGGTTTCAGGTTCTCGCCCCAAGTCCAGCCGAAACCCTGCGCCACAAGGTAGGCTTGCTGCAGGCCGATTTCGAGCGCGGCACCGAAGCAGGCAATGCCTAGTGAAGCAACGAACAGGACAAATCCCCAGAAACCGAAGATCGGAATCAGCATCAGTGGCAGTTGGTGGTAGTCATCGACCTGCTCTATGCCGTGCGCGGCCAGCACGAGCGCCGCCACAATCAGCACACCGATAGCGATTGTGCCGCCAAAACTCATGCCCAGGCCGGCAATGGCCCGATTGGCTCCGAGATAGCTCTTGTCCCACTCGTCCTCGATCGCTCCCGACGAATAGAACATGAACAGATAGGGCGAGATCGACGCACCAAGAATGCTGACCGCCATGAACCAGTAGTTGGCCGCGTCGTGATCCGGCAGTGTGGGCACGGCCCCGGCCGCGACCTGCTCCCAATCGGGCTTCAGCATGACTGCGCCAACCACGAAGCACAGCGTGACCAGCCCGAGGATCGCGACGCCTTTTTCGATGAATCCGAACGTGCCTTTCCAAAGGAACAGCCATGCCAGAAAAGCGACCGGCAGCGCCCACCACTGAAAGCCGATGCCGGTGGCGAGCTCGAGCGCAATGGCAACACCGCCGATTTCGGCTGCCATGACCAGGAAGTTGACCAGCAAGGTCGCAAGCAACGGCCACAGAAAGGCGTTGAAGCCAAACCGTTCCCGGATCCCGTCGGCGATGGTGTGATGGCTAACTGCGGCGAAGCGTCCGGCCATTTCGACCAGGAAGATGATGCAGAACGTGCCCAGGACGACGGCCCATATCAGCTGAAACCTGAACGCCGCGCCGGCCTGAGCGGCGGTCGCCACTGATCCGACCTCAAGAAAGCCGCCAACGCTGGTGACGACGCCGAGCGATATTTCGAGCAGCTTCTTCATGATTTCGGCGCGAAATATTTCGCGTAGGACGTGCTCAGATCGGCGGCGGCGGCCCGCAGATCCTGCTGCGCGTGTTCCACTTCCGAGCGGTTGCCGTTCTGCACGGCCGTCGCCGCGCGAATTACCGCTGCCGAAAGCCGTCCAACCGCCATCGTCAGACCGGCTTGCCCGCTGGGCTCAGGCGACTTGGCGGACTGGATTTGCGCACCGGCATCGGCGAGCGCCTTGCCGGCCGATTGCAAAGTGCGCGACGTGTATTCCGACGGGGCTCCCCCAGCGATCCAGCTCTCCAGGACCAGCGATGCAGTCTGTGTGGCGGAAGCCGCGGTTTTCGACTGCTGCTCGACCTGGTCGGAAGGCGAGCATGCCGTCAATACAAATATTATCAGCAGCAAGCACGGGCGGTCTGGTCGAAGACCGACGGCTGTAACGGCATTTACAATACGTGCTTGTAGCGTTGCTGCCACACGATTGTTCTCCCCGCACCAAGCGACTTCGGCGCGAAGTTTGATCTAGAGCGCTGGGTGATCAGGTCAACTGAACCGCGATGAACGGCGCTGGCACCGCGGAACAAACCAGCGATCGCCGGATTAGGGGCTGAGGAGGCAAAGGCCATGGATAGGGAAGAGCGTATCAGGCAGCGAGCCCATGAGATCTGGGAGCGCGAAGGCCGTCCGCAAGGACGCGAGCGCGAGCACTGGGATCAGGCCGTGCAGGAGATCGAAGCTGAGGGTTCCGAGGCCGAACGCGGCCCGGTCGTGCCCGATCCAACGGTCGAGGCCGGCTCCGATCCGGAGGCACGCGGCAGCAAGCGGCGGCGAGGGACATGAGGCCGATGCCTCGTTTCGTCGCCTGGATCGTGGTCGTACTGGTCGTGCTGTTCGCCGCCTGGCTGATGATCGGGCGCGACAGAACCGGCGGCGGAGGTCAGCCCACGCCGCACGCAATTGATCAAAATGGATAGGAGCCGACATGACGGGAACCGATACTCATCCTGAACAAGACCCGGCGGAAGGATCGCGATCGGTAGTGGAAAATCAGCTCCGCAAGGAGCAAGGCGGCGAGGGTCAAGATCGCAAAGCCGAGCCAGCTTCCGACAAATCCGGCAGCAAGACCAAGACGCCTTCGGAAGCGCGCAAGAAAGGCTCAGGCTTGGATTGAGCCGGCCGAAAGCGGGCTCACACTGCCGTTTGCCTCGAAATAATGGGGATAGCGCTCCCGGACGATTTCGAGCACCTCGAAGATGCGGCGAAGATGCGTTCGCATCGCCTCTTCCGCGGCAAGGGCGTCGGCCTGCTCGAGCGCATCGACAATCCGCCGATGCTGGCCGAGGACCACCGACATGCTGTCGAGGCGCGGAAAAGACAGGAAGCGGAAGCGGTCCATGTGCAGCTTCGCCGCGCTGATGTCGGCCCAGATTCCGGGAAACCCGGCATGACTGGCGATATGCTGGTGGAACAGCTCGTCCGACTTGAAGAAGCGCCTGTCGTCCGCGATGGAGGCGAACGTCTCCTGGACGGCCAGTTCGCCTTTTAGCACGGCAAGCAGGTCAGCACGGCGCGGGCTCTCGACCGCGCGCTTGATCAGGCCGACTTCGAGCGCTTCGCGCAGAAACTGCGATTTCTCGAGATCGGCAATCCGCAGCGGTGCCACCATGCTGCCGCGCTGCGGATAAATGTCGATCAAGCCAAGACCGGCCAGCCGGGCGAGCGCCTCCCTGACCGGCGTGCGGCTCACGCCGAGGGCTTCCGACATCGCCTTTTCAGAAATCAGCTCGTGCGGCTTCAGGCGGAAGGTCAGGATCTGGTCGAGCAAAACCTCGAACGTCCTAGCCGCAACCGAAGCGCCAGGGGCGGTTTCGCCGAGCCGCCCCTCGGTGATGGTCCGCATTCCCAAAAGCCCTGCCATCGGCGCCCCTTATAGGCTCTGCAGCTTCAAGCCGTTCATGAAATGCCTGCGCAAGCAGCAGCGCCGACGTTATTCCTTGCGCGGAGAACCGCCGATGCGCGCCAGCAGGCCGCCATCGACGCGTACGACCTCGCCGGTGACGAAGGAGGCATCGTCGGACAGCAGGAAGGCGACGACTGCGGCAATCTCTTGCGGCCGGGCGGTACGGCCGAGCGGATGCATATTGTCGAGGATGCGCAGGATCTCGTCGGGCTTATCGTTGAGTTTCACCGCATCCCGCAGCATCGGCGTGTCGACCGCACCCGGAGCGACGGCATTGACGCGCACGCCGAGCGGCGCATAGTCGACGGCCATCGATTTGACCAGGCCGATCAGGCCGTGCTTGGCCGTGCTGTAGGCCAGAACCCCTTCCTGGCTGGCCAGACCCTGCACCGAGCTCATATGGACGATGGCGCCGCGGCTTTGCCGCAGCAGCGGCATCGCCGCGCGGGAGAGCAGGTAGGCAGCCTTGAGGTTGACGTTCATCACCTCGTCCCAAAGCGCCTCGTCCGTGGTCTCCACCGTTCCGTAACGCTGGATGCCGGCATTGTGGGAGAGCATGTCGAGCCCGCCGAACGCGGACCGGGCAAGCTCGACGGCGCGGCCACAGGCCTCAGTGTCGGCGGTCGAGCCAAGCACGGTGTGCACGGTCACGCCGCGCGCCGAAAGCTGCGCCGCTACCTCATCCAACTGATCGCCCGCCCGGTCGAACAGGATCAGGTCGACGCCTTGCTCGGCCAGTCTTTCGGCGACAGCACGGCCAATGCCCATGGCCGCCCCGGTGACCAGTGCGCGTTTTTTGAACTCAGCCATTTATCCTCCCTCGAACAGTTGCGCAGCGACTGCCATGGTAGTCGACGGGCGCCACTTGACGTGCTCTTTCCACCGAGCCGGCCCAAGCGTGTTCGGCATCATGTCGATCCTTGCATGAAAGCCAGCGTTTCCGCGCGCGTCGGTGCGCCAAGACGTCCGCCAAAGCGCAGGCATTTCAGGGCGGCGGCGGCGCTGGCCACTGCTATCGCCCGCTCTTCGTCCCAACCTTCGGCCAGGCCGAGAGCGAAGGTGCCGTGGAACACGTCGCCTGCCGCCAGAGTGTCGACGGCTTCGACCCGCGGCGACGGCAGATGACGGACGTCATTGCTGCCCGAGTAGCGGAACACGGTGCCGTTCGCCCCATCGGTGACCGCCACGAAGGCGCCGGTCCGTTCGCCGAGAATGGCGACGGCAGAACCGGCGGATATCTCCGGACCGCAAAGGATGCGTGCCGCCGGCAGCGAAGCAACGACATGCGAGGCGAGCGGCAGCAGCCGGTCGAGCACCGGTCGCGACGCGACATCGGCGTCAAGGATCGCCGGGATGCCGCACTCGCGAGCCTTCGCCAGCGCCAGGGCCGCGGCTCCGGGCCAGCGGACATCAACCAGCACGGCGTCGAAGCGGGAAAAATCCGCGGGCGGAAGACGGTCAGGATCGGCTTGCGTGACTGCATCGTAGAAGGGCACAATCATACGCTCGCCGGCGGCATCGACCAGGATCGTGGCAATGGCCGAGCGGCCACCTTCAACCCTGCGCACCAGCGAACAGTCGACCCGCTCCGCCTCCATCTGGCCGATGACATCGCGGCCGACAGCATCGTCGCCGACGCTTGCCCATAGCCAGACCTGCCCGCCCTGGCGGCTGGCCGACGCGGCCGCGCTTGCTGCCATGCCGGCCGCGATCTGCACGGCCTCGCTTGGCAGGAACTTGCCGGCGCCGGAGGGCAGGACATCGAGGCGCAAGATCGTGTCGTAGGTGAGCGCGCCGACGCAGAGCAGGCGGGGCGCCGTCATTGCAGCCCGTAGCCGCGCTGATGGGCAATCGCCGTCATCACGCCTCTCAATTCGGCAAGGCCGCGAAGACGGCCGATCACGGGGTAGCCGGGATGGGTGTGCCGCGCGGCGTCATCGATCAGCTCGTGGCCATGATCCGGGCGAAACGGCAGCAGCGCCGCCGGTTCCCCGGCGTCGCGGCGGCGTTGCTGCTCGTCGAGCAAGATCGAAACCACCGAGACCATGTCGACATCGCCGCTCAGATGCTCGGATTCCATGAACGAGCCGTCCGGGTCCTTGCTGACGTTGCGCAGATGCACGAAGTTGATCTTGTGCGCAAAGCGCCTGGCGATGGCGGGCACGTCATTGGCCGGGTTGGCGCCCAGCGACCCCGTGCACAAGGTGAGGCCGCTATGGGCCGATGGCACGGCGTCCAGGATAAGGGCGATGTCGTCGGCGTTCTTGACGATCCGGCACAGGCCGACGAGATCGCGCGGCGGATCGTCCGGGTGGATCGCCAACGTGACGCCCGCCTCTTCGGCCGCCGGCAGCACGTTTTCGAGAAACCGGACGACGTTCTCGCGCAGCCGGTCGTGCGACAGGCCCGACTGCTCGGCCACCACTTCGCGCAATTCCGCTATGTCATAGCGCTTGAAGGCGCCCGGCAGGCCGGCCATGATGTTGGCAAGCAGACGCTCTTTTGACGCATCCGGCGTCGCCTCGAACCATTCGCTCGCCCGCTGGAGAACATCGGACGCATAGTCGCGCTCAGATCCCTTGCGCTGCAGCATGTAGCAATCGAACGCGGCAAGCTCGTGCATGTTCATCCGGAGCGCCCGTCCGCCGCCCGGCAGCGGCGCAGCCAGGTCGGTCCGGGTCCAGTCGAGGATCAGCATGAAGTTGTAGCAGACCGTGCGCACACCGCAGGCGCCGAGATTGCGTAAGGTCTGCCTGAAATTGTCGTAGAGCCGGTCGAGATCGCCGCGGCCGAGCTTGATGTCCTCGTGCACGGGCACACTCTCGACGACGCTCCATTTGAGGCCCATCGCCGGATCCGCCTCGATAAGCCCCTGGCGCTGCCTGATGGCGTCGATCGGCCAGACTTCGCCGTAAGGGATGTCGTGCAATGCCGTCACGATGCCGGTTGCGCCGGCCTGCCTTGCGTGGGCAAGCGTTGCCGCGTCACTCGGACCAAACCATCGCCACGTCTGCTTCATTCGACCTCCAGCTACGGAATTTTCGATGAGACTACAAGTATTGGATGCTACCATGGCAGTCAATTGCCGCAGTCCAGTGCCTGTGTCCGCGTTCGGGTGGCCGCCCTATGAGAGATTACAACGATACGTGGCGTTCAGATTGAACGGCTATCCAAGGTCCGAGTTTCGGCTGGCCCAAATCGCGCCGCGTTCGAACATCGTGCGCATTTGCGGCACGGCGAACTCGTCGGCGGTGTGCCCGAGCGCGCTGTAGAAGACGCGGCCCCTGCCGTAGCGGCGCTTCCAGACAACCGGCATGACGACGCCGGCGATGAAATCGAGATGCTCGCCGGTGAAAGTAGTCGTCGCCAGCACCTCGTTGGTCGGATCGACATGCATGTAATACTGCTCTGAACGGTAGGCGAAGCCGTCGATGCCCTGCATGACCGGATCGCCTGGCCTGGTGATGTCGACGTGATAGTCGATGATGTTGCCGGGATGGGCGACCCACTGGCCGCCGGTCATGAACTGGTATTCCGGCTCGTTGCGGAAGCTGTCGCACATAGTGCCGTGAAAGCCCGCAAGGCCGGTGCCGGCCCCGACGGCGCTGGTCAGGTTTTGCAGCTCCGGCTTTTCGATTGTCGACATGGTGATCACCGGGACAATGAGATCGAGCTTGTCCAGCTGCGGATCGGCAAGTGCCGAAGTCCCCTGCTCCAGCTGCACGTCGAAGCCGTTGCCGGCCAGCATCTCCTTGACGATTTCGGCGCTTCGGGCCGGGGTGTGACCTTCCCAGCCGCCCCAGAAAATCAGTGCCGTCTTGCTCATCGCATTATTCCCTATTCCAGAATTCCGAAAGGCAGGTCGGCGCGCATCGGCGCCGGCCGGGCGCAGCGATATCTGAGATCGATACCCTGCCCTATCTCTGCTGAAGAGATGATCGATTCCATGATTTCCAGGACATGGAGGGAAAGATCGAGACTGGCGCGGTGTTGCCTGCCCGAGACGACCGCCTGCGCCATGTCGGCAAGGCCGAGGCCCCGGTAATTGCCGTCGCCATACGAATGGATCTGATCGGCCACCGTCCAGTCGCCCTTGCGCTGGCTGGTCCTGATGTCGCCCTGAAACTGGTTGGGATCGGAGACGATCATCGAGCCCTTGGTTCCGTAAAGTTCGATGTGATTGTGTTCATGCTTCCAGACGTCGAAGCTGGTGGTGATCGAGACCGCGGCGCCATTCTCGAATGCGAGCAGGCCGGAAATATGGGTCGGCACCTCGACCCGGATGGTTTCGCCCTGGCGCGGTCCAGAACCGATGGTGCGGGTGGCGTAGGAAGACTTCGCCTGCCCGGTCACGGATTTTACCGGACCCAGGAGATTGACCAGGCAGGTCAGATAGTACGGTCCCATGTCGAGCATTGGCCCACCGCCGGGCTGATAGTAGAAATCCGGATTGGGATGCCAGAGCTCGTGGCCGGGCACCTGCATGAAGGCAGAGCCGGCGACAATGGTCCCAGCCGTATCCTCATCGACCAGCCGCCGCGCCGTCTGGTGGGAGCCGCCAAGAAAGGTGTCGGGTGCGCAGCCGACGCGCACGCCCTGTTCGCGCGCCGCCGCGACCAGCCGCTCGGCGTCGCTGAGCGTCGTTGCCAGCGGCTTCTCGGAATAGACGTGCTTGCCTTGCCCGACAGCCTGCAGGCCGACCGGCACATGATGCTGCGGCGTCGTCAGATTGAGCACGATCTCGACGCGCGGATCGGCCAACAGCGCGTCGACCGGCATGGCAGCCAGGCCGTAGGCCGCTGCCTTGGCCTCGGCTGCCGCCCGGTTGATGTCGGCGACGCCGACAATGTCGAGCACCGGGAATTGTGGCGATGCCTTCAGATAGGCATCCGAAATGTTGCCGCAGCCGATAATGCCGACACCGATCCTCCGCATGGGCTTCTCCTCAAAAGGCGGCATTGATGAAACAGCAGAACTCGTTTGTCACCCCCCTTTCGGCCAGACGACGTTATCCCGTGACAAGGATATACCTCGAGAGCCTCAGAACCGCCGCCCGATCACAATCGCGCGCCTATGCGCGAGCCGCTTGCTTTCGAGGTCGAACGGCCGGTACTCAGCAACATTGCTTCATGTAGCTTGCTCGACATTTTTGATGCCGGCTTTAGAAGGACGCAAATGATCCGCCCACAAGGAACCATCGCACCGATCCTGACGCCGTTCGAAAACGACGGCCGGATCGCCCGCGATCTCTGGATATCCCACGCCAAATGGGTGCTGGATCAGGGAGCGCATTTCCTGTCGCCGTTCGGCACCACGGGCGAGGCCTTGTCCGTCTCGTTGCGCGAGCGAATGCAAGCGCTGGAGTGGCTGGTCGAGGCCGGCATTTCGCCAAGCCATCTGATGCCCGGCACCGGTGTCACAGCACTTGCCGAGACCGTCGAGCTGACGGCGCATGCCGTCGGGCTCGGCTGTGCCGGGGTGATGGTGCTGCCGTCGTTCTTCTATACGGCCGCCGGCGACAACGGACAGGCCCGCTACTATGGCGAGCTGATCGAACGGGTGGCGAACCCGGCGATGAGGATGATCCTCTACCACATCCCGCAGAATTCCGGCGTACCGGTGAGCCCGGCGCTGACCGCCCGCTTGAGCCAAGCGTTTCCGGATGTCGTGGTGGCTTACAAGGACAGCGCCGGCGATTGGAACAACACCGCGGCAGTCATTGCGGCAGCCCCAAGGGTCGCGGTGTTCCCGAGCTCGGAAGCACAGCTGACGAAAGGCCTCGCCAACGGTGCTGCGGGATGCATCTCGGCGACGGTCAATCTGAATGCCGCAGCGATCCGGGCCCTCTACGACGCAGCACTGGCGGGAGAGGACATTACTGACGCGGATGCCGCCATCAAGGCGTTCCGCAAAATCATCCAGGACGCCGGCCTCATCTCCGCGATGAAGGCAGTGCTGGCGGTACGGTCCGGCGACAGACGCTGGCTGAACCTGCGCGCGCCGCATGAGAACGCGACGCAAGCCACCGGCGAAGCTTTGCTCGCCGCTCTCGGCCCGCTAGCCGACCATATCGGCCGGAGCTGACTATCGGGCCGCGTTCAGGGCGGCAGCAGCGCGTATCAGCGCCTTGAACGCATTCTCATCTATATCTTCGCCCTCACGGATATCGATGGCGCGCCTGGTGTTGCCTTCGAGACTGGAGTTGAACAGGCCTGAAGGATCCGGCAGGGAGGCGCCCTTTGCGAAGGTCACCTTCACGACGTTCTTGTAGGTCTCGCCGGTGCAGATTATTCCGGCGTGCGACCACACCGGAACGCCTCGCCACTTCCACTCCTCGACCACTTCCGGGTCAGCCTGCTTGACGAGAGCGCGGATATGGGAAAGCGTCTTGCCTCGCCAATCGCCCAGCTCACTGATCCTCGCATCTATCAGCTGAGAGGGAGAGCTTTCTGCATTTCCTTCCATAGAGCCACTCTTCATCATCATTGTCGCTTTCCCTAGGGTTGTTGCCGCTCGCCCGTCACATGAATACCGCTAGTCGGCACCGGGTTTGCGGGAATGACTCGCATTCCACTCACATTCGCTCGCCAGGCAACTGGCTGGCTTGCTTTACCCAGTCGGTGAGTTGAGCTTCGTCGAGCTGGTCGTCCTCGCGGATGTCGAGGTAGCGCACGTCCTTGTGCTTGGACTCGCCTGGAGGGACAGGATGCAGCGACGTGCCGCGGAAGAAAGCCAGCTTGATGTACTTTGTGAAGCAATGGAAGTTGAGGAACCAGCCTTGACCCTCTACGCCATAGAAGGGCGAGTTCCATTTGACGGCCTTGCGCAGGTTGGGAACGTTGCGCTCGATGAGTGCGTCGAGGCGGCGGCCGACGTCGCGTTTCCAGCCCGGCATGGCCGCGATGTAGGCCTGCACAGGAGCGTCACCATCACCCTTCGGGATCTGCGGGTTGCCGCCTGCGAGGAGGACCGGCTTGGCGGCTGCAGGCTTGGCGGCGGGCTTCTTCGCGACCGCCGCTGACTTGATGGACGTCTTGTTGGCCATGCGTTCACTCCAATGCGCCGGTGCCCCCTGCGTTGCGCCACTTGGGCGCGTAAGGCAGCACGAACATGTACAGACCGGTAAGCAGGAGCAAGCCGAGTGGAAACAGCGGCAAGAGGTATACCCAGTAGGCGGGTTCCTTGCCTGCTCCCAGGCTGATGAAGATGGCGGCGACGACCGCCGCAAAGATAATCGACAGCCAGCGGTGGATCTGCCGAACCCATTTGTTCCAATCCATTGAGACCTCCTCTGAAGACGAACCGAAGCGGATCGGGCGGCCCGTTTGGCGACTCCCGCCGGGCAGCCACGCCACTGAACGCATGCTTTACCAGCGCGCCAGTTGGGTGATTTGAACGAGATTGCCGCAGTTGTCGTTCAGCTGGGCGATGGTCGAGCCGGTTACTTCGGTCGGCGGCATCGTGAACTCGGCGCCGCGCGCTTTTATGCGCTCGTAGTCGCCCTTGACGTTATCGGTGAAGAACATGACCGCGGGCTGGCCCTGCTGGAAAATGGCTTGCTGGTAGGTCTTTGCAGCCGGGTTGTCATTGAGCGCGAGTTGCAGCTCGGCACCGTCCGGCTCGTCGGGTGATCCAACGGTCAGCCAGCGAAACGGCCCATTGCTGAAATCGGCCTTCTTGGTAAAGCCGAGCGTTTCGGTGTAAAAGCCCAGTGCCTTTTCCTGGTCGTCCACGTATACTTTGGCCAACTTGATCTTCATTGGCTTGCCTCCATTATCGCCTCGTGATGTCGCTCTGTAACAGAGCCCTTGCTTGGATAGCCCAGCGGATCTCAGTCCGTCCGCGCCAGAACCTGCTCCAGATCGTCAAAGAACCTCGGCCAGCCGACTTTGGCACCCCGGAAGTAAGGCTGCTGATCCGGCCGGAAGCCCGACTGTTCCATGCGCAAGCGGGCTCCGGTGCTCGTGGGGGTGAGGGTCCAGGAGACGACACTCTTGAGATCCTTGGTATCCCACGTGTAAGTCAGTGTTCTGTTCGGCTCGACCGTCTGCACCTGACACTCGACAGAGCCCCAGTCTGCGTGAAGATTGAAGCGGTGGTTCGCGACAGGTTTGAAGTCATTTTTCATGAGCCACTCCTCGATCAAGTGTGGTTGCGTGAGCGCGCGCCAGATCTTCTCGGGCGGATAAGCGATTTCCCGTTCAACAATGACGGAGAGTGTTTCGGTCGACGTTCGGTTCACTGGTCCATCCTTTTGAGCAGGTCTTCGAGGTCGTCGAACCGGCTCTGCCAGAACCCGGTCATCTGGCTTGTCCAGTCAATCAGGGGGGCAAGCGCAGCAAGCTGCGCGCTATAATGGGTCTGTCGCCCTGCATGGCGGTCGCGCACGAGCCCGGCCTGCCTCAAAACGCCGAGATGTTTTGACACGGCCGGTTGCGAGATCCCGGCCTGAGCCGTCAGAGCCCCGACCGTCTGCTCTCCTTCGCGACACAGCCGCTCAAAAATAGCGCGCCGAGTCGGATCGGCAAGCGTTCTGAAGAGTACATCGTGAGCCTTTGGCATTGGGATCGATAACCCTTCGGCTATTGATCGATGTATAACCACCGGGATATGTGTGAGTCAAGCGGGAAGCGGCACAATTCTCGTTGCAGGAGCGATCACCTGCTTCGCTCACACAGCGGTCTGCTTCAAGAAGTGGAACGAGCGCCGCGACGGTCGCTGACCTGGGGGCAGCCTGGTGTGCCAAAGTACTCTGCGCTGGAATCGTCAAGTGTGATGCGCTATATGACTATCTACATGGTCAGGAGCGTGACATGGACGCGGTCAATCTGGCGGACGCCAAGGCACATCTGAGTGAGCTCGTCGACCGGGTTGAAGCTGGAGACTCGATCGACATAACCCGGCGTGGCAAGCCGGTCGCCAGGCTCACGGCCGTGGCCCGCCCTCGCAAACGGATCGACGCCGTCCTGCTCCAATCCCTGACCGCAACCATGCCTCTGCAGGCTCAGGCTGCCACCGATCTGGTGCGATCGATGCGAGATGGCGATCGCTATTGACGTCCTATCTCGATACTTCGCTGATCATCGCGGCGCTATCCAACGAAGCCATGACCGCGCGCGTTCAGGGCTGGGCTAGCGGAGCAGGACCCTGCGCAACTTGTGATCAGCGACTGGACCATCACCGAGATGTCCTGCGCCATGGCGATCAAGCTTCGGACCGGACAAATCGACCTGGAGCAACGCGCGGCAGCGCTCGCGATGTTCAATAAGCTTGTCGCTGAGAGCTTCACCGTGCTGCCGGTGACGGGCGGGCATTTTCGGGTCGCCGCGAAATTCGCCGATCAGCATATGCTCGGGCTTCGTGCTGGCGACGCCCTGCACCTCGCGACGGCATCGGAGCATGGCGCCACGGTGTGGACCCTCGACCAGCGGCTCGCCGAGGCAGGACCGATTCTCGGCGTGCCGACGCAGTTGCTGGCATGATCGAGGCCCTCTCCTCCAAAATGAATAAACCGATTGGCTGCAATTCTTGACCTTGACGACTTGTGGATATACATTTCTTCCAGCGTATATCTAAGAGAGGAAGTGGCATGCAGGTCGCCAAATGGGGAAACAGTCTTGCGGTCCGCCTTCCCGCCGCTGTGGTCGAAGCGCTTGAACTCAGGGAAGGCGATGAGATCGAAATCCATGTCGCTGACGCCCGCCAGCTTGGCGTCGCGCGGAAGCCCGGGCGTGAGGAGTTGCTGAAGCGTCTCCGCGCCTTCCGCGGTCGGCTTCCCGCTGACTTCAAATTCGATCGGGACGAGGCAAATGCCCGTTAGTTTTTTCGATACCAATGTCCTTCTTCATATCGCGTCAGGCGACACGGCGAAGGCGGATCGGGCCGAGGCGGTCATCGCCGATGGCGGGGCGATCAGCGTGCAGGTTCTCAATGAACTCACCAATGTCGCGCGTCGGAAGATGCAAATGTCATGGGACGAAACGCATGCGCTGCTGACCACGCTGCGCGGCCTGTTGACGGTTCATCCGCTCACGCTCGAGACCCACGAAACAGGATTGAGGCTCGCCGAGCGGTACGGCCTTTCCACCTATGACGCGATGATCGCCTCCGCGGCGGTTCACGCTGGCTGCGATACACTTTGGTCGGAGGACATGCAGCACGCAATGGCGCTCGACGAAGGCTTGCGCATCGTTAATCCCTTTCGCGTTGCGAGCTGATCACGCTCATTGAAGGGGGCTGGCCGGGAGCGAACTGGCGGCTTTCGATGTTGCCGAGCGGCGCGTCGGGCACGGAGAGCGATGCTGTCAACCACAAGCGTCTGCGCGGGCGAGGAGAAAGGCCGCTTCGCGCACGTTGCGGGTGAGCTTGGCCGCAGCCTCGAATTCGGCGCGGGCCTCGGCCAGCCGGCCGGCCCGAAACAGAAAATCGCCCCTCGCCGCCGGCAATGGCGCATAATTGCGCAAGGCGGCGGCGTCGGCAATCTCGTCTACCAGCCGCAGGCCCGCTTCGGGCCCGAAGGCCATGCTGTGGGCGACCGCTCGATTGAGATCGACCACCGGCGAGGGCATCACTGCACGCAGCCGGTCGTAGAGCGCTGCGATACGGGGCCAGTCGGTATCGGCCGGACTGCGCGCCCGCGCGTGACAGGCTGCAAGCGCGGCCTGCAACACATAGGGGCCATCGCCCCCGAGGGCTTCGGCACGGGCCAGCGCGTCAAGGCCTCGGCGGATCAGCAGCTGGTCCCAGCGCGCGCGGTTTTGCTCGGTCAGGGTCAAGAGGGCGCCGTCCGGCCCGATGCGTGCCGGCAGGCGCGATGCCTGGATTTCCATCAGAGCCAGCAGGCCGAACACCTCGGCATCCTCGGCCATCAACCCCGCCAGCATGCGGCCGAGCCGTTGTGCCTCCAGGCACAGGCTCGGGCGGACAAGGTCGTCGCCTGCCGTGGCAGCATAGCCTTCATTGAAGATGAGATAGATGACCTCCAGCACCGAGGACAGACGCGCCGCACGCTCGGCGCCGCGCGGCACCTCGAAGCTGAGCCCGGCCTTTCCGATCGTCCTCTTTGCGCGGACGATGCGCTGGGCGATCGTCACCTCGCTCGACAGGAAAGCACGGGCGATCTCGTCCGTCGTCAGGCCGCCGATGACACGCAGCGTGAGGGCCGCGCGGGCGTCGGCCGAAAGTATGGGGTGGCAGGCTGTGAAGATGAGGCCCAGCAGCTCGTCGCCAAGATCGTCGTTCATGGCCATTTCGTTTCCCTCGGCCGTACCATCGCAGTCGCCGTCCAGCTCCCGCGCGATCTCCTCATGCTTGCGCTCGCGCATCTTGTCGCGACGGATCGCGTCGATGGCGCGGCGTTTGGCGACCGTCATCAGCCAAGCGCCGGGATTAGCCGGAACGCCGGTCCTGGACCATTCGGATAGGGCTATGACGAGGGCGTCCTGCACCAGTTCCTCTGCAAGATCGACATTGCGCACGAGGCGGGCCAGGCCCGCGATGAGCCGGGCACGTTCAATGCGAAAAATCGCCTCGATCGCCTGCTGCGTCTCGCCTGCCGTCATGCTGCCTTATCGGCCAAAGCCATAACGAAGGCAAAGCAGGTTGCGGCCGACAGGTTCAGTTGCCGCTGAGCTTCTCGCGCGTCCGGTCATGGATTTCCGTGACCTCCGGCGTCAGATTCCCATTGCCAATCAGCCATCTCGTACAGCGGCCGGATTTCAATCTCGCTCGGTCCGGGCATGGGATTGGGGCAGCGCTTCACCCAGGCGACAGCCTCGTCCATGTCCTTGACTTCCCAGAGCCAAAAGCCGGCGACCAGTTCGCGGGTCTCGGCGAAAGGCCCGTCGATGACCGTCCGGCGGGGACCATCGAACGCAACGCGCTTGCCCTGCGAGGAGGGCTTGAGGCCATCGGCGTCGAGCAAGATGCCGGCATTGCGCAGCTCGTCGTTGAACCTGCCCATCGCCTCCATCGCCTCCTTCGCCTCGGGCGTGGGGACAAAGCCCTTTTCGCTGTCCTCGGTAGCCTTCACGAGCACCATCACACGCATCGTCTGTCTCCTTGTTGAGCCGGACTCACCGGCCGGCATCGAAACGACGAACGGAGTTTAGGAAATCGACATTGTCCTGCAAATTTTTTTCGAGGTTGAGGAGAAAGCCGCCGATCGCGGCTCCCCTGGTCAGGAATCGCGATGGCGCGATATCGAGATTGGGCGCAACGGTGGTCGCCGATTGTAAGTAATTGAGTGGCCCGCCTAAACCATTTCGGGACGTTTTGAAGCCTCGCGGATCGCCTTGTGTACGCTGCGCTGCAAATCCATGAAGGCCGGGGTTTCCATGACCTCTTCCCGGCGCGGGCGCTCGATGTCGACATTGAAGGTCTGCATGATGCGTCCCGGGCCGATCCCCATCACGACGATGCGGTCCGACAGGTAGACGGCTTCTTCCACATCATGGGTGACGAAGAGCACGGTGAGCCTGTGCTCCTCCCAGATCTGCGTCAGGAGTTCCTGCATCTGATGCCTGGTCAAGGCATCGAGCGCGCCAAAGGGCTCGTCCATCAGAAGCATTTTGGGTCGATAGGAAAGGGCACGCGCTATGGCCACCCGTTGCTTCATGCCGCCAGAAAGCTCAGACGGATAGCGATTGGCGCTGTGCGGGAGCTTGACCAGATCGAGATGCTCGCGTGCTATCCTGCGGCAGGTCGCGCGATCATGACCCGCGGCCTTGAGCGCGAACTCGATGTTCTGCTGCGCCGTCAGCCAGGGAAGCAGGGTGTAGGACTGGAAGACGACGCCGCGGTCGAGGCCCGGCTGCAGGATCGGCGCGCCATCGATGGCAAGATCTCCCGCGTCGAAATCCTGCAGTCCGGCAACGATCGACAGCAGCGTGCTCTTGCCGCAACCCGACGTGCCCACCAGCGAGACGAACTCGTTGTCGGCAAGATCGAGATTGATATCGCGCAGCACTTCCGTGCGCCGCGCGCCCGTGCCGAAGCTCTTGTGGAGACCTTTGATCCCCAATTTGGGCAAACTCATCGGCCCGGCCTCATTGCACGTGGCCCTCCTGCCGGAACAGCACTTTTCCCAGTGCCTTCATGACCTGGTCGGTAATGAGGCCAAGCACGCCCAGTAGCAGGATGTAGCCGATGATGGTGTTTGTCTGGAAATAGCGTTGGGACACGGTGATGCGGTAGCCGAGGCCTGATGTCGCCGCGACAAGTTCCGCCAACACCAGCCAGGTCCATGCCCAGCCGAGACTGATGCGTAACGTATCCCAGATGCCTGGCAAGGCGCTGGGAACCACAATGCGCGTCAGGATCCTGCGATCCGGCAGGCCGAGTGTCCTGCCAAGGCCAATGAAATCAGCGGGAACCCGCTTCACATTGTCCATGATCATCAGCACCTGCTGAAAGAAGGTGCCGATGAAGATGATCAGGAACTTCTGGGCATCGCCGGTCCCCGACCACAGGATGGAGAGGGGCACGAAAGCGACCACCGGCATGTAGCGGATAAAATCCACAAGCGGCTCGATCGCCGCTTCCCAGGTCCTGAAGCTGCCGATCAGCACGCCAATCGGAATCGCCAATGCCGAGGCGATGAGGAAGCCAATGGAAATACGGTATATCGAGGCTCTGACATCCAGCCACAGCGTGCCGTCACCCGAGAGCTTGCCGAGCTGGGTCACCACGCTCCCCGGCGAGGGCAGGAAAATCGGCTTTACCAGCCCCAGCCCCGTTGCCGCCCACCAGGCGAGACCGAGGCCGGCAAAAACCGCCACTGCTATCATCAGGAAGCGCGAGCGTGCGATGGGCGCGCCCCTACCGGGGGTTCGGGGGCGGCGCCTCGGGGGTTTCTTAACCCGCCCCCGCGCTGCGGGAGGCGGGCGTGGGTTTGTGGCCCCCTGCGCGGGCAATTTGGTCACCCCCCCCAGCCCC